>JANNPR010000360.1:0-2549 GCA_031400345.1 Planctomycetota bacterium
GACAAATCCATGCCATAGCACGAGCGGCAAACTCCCAGCGATGCATCGCAGGTCATTGGGCTGCGAACTTGAATACGTTCGAGACCCAAATCCTCTATACTGCGGGCAATTTCGGCGCTGATTAATTGGCTTTCACGGACAATAACCTCATCCGTAACCGGGTTGACGATGTTTTGTCGGCTTACCCGACCATATACAGCATCCGCCAATCGAACTTCGACTTTCTCACCGCGGTAAATCACCCCCTTCGTAATGCCCTGCGTCGTACCGCAATCGTGCATCGTAATCACGACGTTCTGCGCTACGTCCGCCAGTTTTCGAGTGAGGTAACCCGAATCGGCGGTTTTCAAAGCCGTATCAGCCAAACCTTTGCGGGCACCGTGCGTCGAGCTGAAATACTCGAGCACAGTCAAACCTTCGCGGAAGTTAGCCTTAATTGGCGTCTCAATGATTTCCCCAGTCGGTTTGGCCATCAAACCACGCATGCCGGCCAGCTGGCGAATCTGCTCGATACCGCCTCGCGCACCAGAGTGCGCCATGAGGAACACCTGGTTTACATATCCTCGATCGATACGAATATCGTTCTCCATTGCCGAGAGCATCTCTGACGTAATGCGTTCACGAGCATGCGTCCAGGTGTCTAAGACTTGGTTGTATCGTTCCATTTCGGTGATCACGCCACGCTCATACAACTTCCGAAACTTGACAACCGTTTTATCAGCTTCGCCGATGATACGGCTTTTGGAATCTGGCGTAACCAAATCGTCTGTAGCGAACGACAGGCCGCTGCGTGTGCACTCGCGGAACCCCAGCCGCATCATATCGTCCAATAAACTAATGGTGGCGCGCCGGCCCAACGTCTGATAGCAGTCGGAAATTACGTTCGCGAGATCGCCCGATCGAAGCGGTTGATTGTAAAAATCCAACCCCTTAGGCAACATCATGTTGAACAGGATGCGACCGTAAGTGGTTTCCACGATCTCACCTGGCTTCGCCCGTTCGTCATCTTCGGTTTTAAGCTTTTGCCAGCTCGGAAGCCGAACTTTGATAATGGCGTGCGTATCAATTTTGCCCTGTGCATATGCAAGCTCGGCTTCCAAGGGCGCGGAAAATATCATTCCTTCGCCCTTTCGTCCCGTCAACGACATGGTGATGTAGTAACAACCCATGACCGTGTCCTGAGATGGACTCATGATGGGTTTGCCGTTGGAGGGGGCAAAGATGTTGTTGGTCGACATCAGAAGTGTATGGGCTTCCACCTGCGCTTCGATGGACAATGGCAAGTGCACCGCCATCTGGTCGCCGTCAAAGTCCGCGTTGAATCCCTTGCAGACCAACGGGTGCAAATGAATCGCATTGCCTTCTACTAAGACGGGCTCGAAAGCCATGATGCCCATGCGGTGCAAAGTGGGTGCGCGATTGAGCAATACCGGATGATTCTGGATCACGGCCTCCAAAATGTCCCATACTTCCTCGTCCTTTCGCTCCAACATTTTCTTGGCACTTTTGATCGTATCAGCATGCCCCATCTCTTTAAGCTTGCGGATGATAAAAGGCTGATAAAGTTCCAGCGCGATCTTCTTCGGCAGCCCGCATTGGTGCAATCGCAGGTATGGACCTACTACGATCACGCTTCGCGCCGAGTAGTCCACTCTTTTGCCCAACAGGTTCTCGCGGAACCTTCCCTGCTTTCCTTTAATCATGTCGGTTAGCGACTTGAGCGGCCGGTTACTACTGCCGAGGACGGGCCGTTTGCACCGATTGTTATCAAACAACGCATCCACAGATTGCTGTAACATCCGCTTTTCGTTGCGGATAATTACTTCCGGTGCGTTCAAATCCACTAACTTCCGTAGCCGATTGTTGCGATTGATGATCCGTCGATAGAGATCGTTTAAATCGCTCGTTGCAAAGTTGCCCGAATCCAAAAGTACTAGTGGCCTTAGGTCAGGCGGGATAACCGGAATTACATCGAGCACCATCCACTCAGGTTTGTTGTCGCTGTCACGAATGGCCTCGACGATCTTCAAACGACTGATCAAGTCCTTCTTTTTCTGCTTCGAATTGGTTTCGGTGAGGTCCTTTCGCAATTCCTGTGAAAGCTGAACCAAGTCGAGCGCTGTTAACAGTTTGCGAACGGCTTCCGCACCCATGTCGGCTTCGAAGCTGCCAGCCCCAAATTTTTCAGTAGCAGCGCGATACTCTTCTTCCGTTAACAGTTGCTGCCGTTCGAGATCCGTATCCCCGGCATTGATGACCACATAGTCCTGAAAGTAGATCACCTTCTCCAGACTGGAGGTTTTCATATCCAGCAGGTTCCCCAAGCGGCTAGGCATCGCTTTGAAGAACCAGATGTGAACGACGGGGGCTGCCAATTCGATATGCCCCATTCGCTTTCGACGCACACGGGAATGTGTGACTTTCACGCCACACCGATCGCAGATCATCCCCTTATACTTCATGCCCCGGTATTTTCCGCAAGCACACTCCCAGTCCTTTTCCGGGCCAAAAATACGCTCGCAGAACAAACCGTCCTTCTCAGGACGATA
>JANNPR010000559.1:0-6727 GCA_031400345.1 Planctomycetota bacterium
CCGATCGACATCGTAGAGTGTTTCTTTCCCGGCCAAGGGCCTGCCATGTTGCCCCCCACATCCGGCCAGGGAAATAGCCAAACCGAGACTTCCACCGTAGTCATACGACTGGCGGACGCGGCGCAGGAATGGAGCCATCGAGAAGTGCGGCCGGAGTTCGGACGTTGGTGTGACGGCTACATCGCGATTCGTGGTACTTGGTGCGAACACATTGATAGCGACTTAATCCGCAATCTCAATCAGCGGCTCTCGGAACTTCAACAACGACGCAAAAAGAAGAATCTAAGGCAAGAAGAGTCGACATGACCAAATTGCTGATCAGCGTGCGTTCCGCCGACGAAGCTCGAATCGCGACTTCCGGTGGCGCAGATATTATCGATGTCAAAGAGCCGAACCGAGGTTCGTTGGGTAAGGCAGATGTGCGAGTTTGGAGAGAGGTGGTTCGTCAAGTTTCCGACGTTGTCCCCGTTAGCGTCGCTCTGGGGGAACTCCGCCATGAAGCGCCTCCCAAACCTGCCTCGTTAAACGGGATCCAATTTGCAAAGATTGGTTTAGCCGAATGTGCCACATTCGCCAATTGGCACAAGCACTGGCAGTACTATTTAGAACAGTTGCCAACGGATATCGCCTCGGTGGCAGTTTCCTATGTCGATCGCGCTGCGAAGGCGCCTCATCCGCGGGAGATTCTTGAGCGCGGTGTGGAATTAAACTGCCAACTTTTTCTACTTGATACTTTCACCAAAACGAATGGTGGATTGTTCGATCACATGTCCGTGGATCAAGTTTGCGAACTCAGCGAGTTAGCACATCGAGCTGGTCTGCAAATTGCGATTGCGGGTTCTCTGGACGCCGATAGCCTACCTTTGGCACTGCAAGTCGGGCCGGAAATTATCGCCGTTCGCGGTGCCGTCTGTACGGGAAATCGCCAAGGTTCCCTGTCATTGCAACGGATCCAACGCCTGCAGTCGTTGTTAGCAAACGTGCACAGCTAAATGGCCCTCCGGGGTGCGAGATTTCGCGTCGCAAAATTACTTGACTTCTTGCTCGTGCGGTCCAATACTGGCCACCCTTCGCGACGTCGTTCGAACGTCGCGTGAGTGCCAAGGGACAAAGACGTGGGAAGCGAAGCGTCATCAGGTGCTTGTCTTGATCATTCGCATCAAAGGAGACTCGCCGTGCCGCGTTCCGTTTTGGACGCCATCAAAATGGGAATGTGGGATTTCGATCCCGAATTCCAACAATCACCCGAACTCGGAGAGTATTCACCTACCCAAGCTATGCCAGGTTCTCCAGAAAAGTTAGCAGTGTTATCCGACCGCCTTCGTCGCGGCTTGCCGCTTTGGCATCCACGCGATCGGATTACCTACGACAAACCACCATGGCTTGAAGCCATAGTCAACATCGATGATGCGCACGACTATTGACTCAGATATCGCGATTCCGATAACGACATTGAGATGCCTGACAACTGCTGGGTCATCGCCAGCCCAGAGCCTAGCCGGTGGCGGATGTGCCCCCCGACTGGACACCGCAATACGCCAACTTGTGCTACATTGGATGGCGTTTATTTATAAAATACCGCTGCCATAAGCAGTTCGAAGGAACCACTCGATGCCCGCATTCAACGTGGAAGTCCCGCATTCTCTCAGCCGTGATGAGGCCGTTGACCGACTTAAAGGATTTGTGGAAAAGGTCCGCCAACAATACAAAGATCAGGTGAGTTCTGTCTCTGGCAATTGGAATGATAACGTTCTTGACTTTGCGATTACCGCCTACGGATTTAGCTTGTCTGGTAAAGTCGCTGTGGAAGAACAAATTGCACGTCTAACTGGTCAGCTTCCATTCGCCGCATTAGCGTTTCGGGGAAAAATCGAACAGTCGTTCGCCTCGGAATTGAAGAAGGCACTGGCATAGGTACAGGAAAAGCATATTTCTTGATTGGACACCATCCGCTGACCGTCGCCGGTAGCACTCGATACTTTGCGTTTCCTGCGCTTTGCGGAATCGACCTAATGATTTAGCTGTGGACTACCCCATTTATTCCATTTTCTCCGCTTTGCAGAGCAAATCTTTATTTCCGTGATATAGCACGGAACTTAATTCGATTACCTACTTCTAAAAAACACAGGTAATTCCTTTCTACTCACCGAATCGGCTCACGTTGCCCTATCGCTTGGCCGACTTGCTAACTAAATTGGAAGACTTTTCCTAGGTCAAAAACTAACACAGTGACGTTACACGTCCGGGAGCGATTCGATGCATGCTTATCGTATTGTTTGGGAGGATGAAGCCAAAGCTCGCGAAATTGAGCTTTTTGTCGATTACACGATTGAGTCGGGTGTAGTCCAAATTGAGTCCATTCGGCCAACCACGATTACGTTTTATAATCTTGAAACCAAGACCGCACAGCGGTCCATTGAGGTGTACACGGACACGGCTCGCCGCCTACTGACCGAAGGTTATCTGGCGACTCGTGACGATCAACCGACGATGGAAGAAGAAATCCTGGCCCAGCATCAGCTGCGTGACGAAGAATTCGCCGCGGAAACGACTCGCTAATTTCCAGATTCAATTCACGAGTCATAGCACAACCCCAGTTTCGACTGGGGTTTTTTGTTGTAGTAGGCACACTCTGTGTGCCGTAACGGACACGGAGTGTGCCTACTACAATCACTATGGTGGCGAGGCCTGACGGATCTTTAATTCCCGCCCGTCCAGTTTGAAGGTCAGCCCAGCAGGTACCAGTGCGGCTTTCAGTAATTCGTCTTGGGGAACTTCTTTCACTTGAAATGAAATTAGTTTTAACAGCGACGGGTCAGCCCCCGGATCGATCGTGAGTTCAAGCATTAGTTTGTCGGCGAGCACCCTAATAACTTGGCCGACCGGTTGATTCTGAATTTTGACTGAATAACGAATTTCCGCGGGCGTCGACGTTCGGCGAATAGCTTGTTCGCCTCGCATCAGCCGTTGGATGGATTCGTGATCCTCCCAAGATCCGTTCACCACGATTCGATCGCCACGTCGTGCGATTTGCGCGCCAGGAAAATTTCCGGTCAGCTGACGAACTGCGGATACGACATCGCCGCGGGGGCTGTAGGTTCGTTGCACGCTGGCGTTTTCCGGTAGCGGGACCAAACGAACAACGTTACCTGGCGGCACGTACTCGAATGTCAAACCAAAGCCGGCCAAGATTAACGTAAGCCGATCGGCAAATTCCAAGGGTGGAAAATCGCCCGCGGGCCAAAGATCGTGAGCCACAACTTCCGGGTTGAGTATTTGTACTTCATAGCGCTCTTCTAGCTGAGACAACAAGTCACGTGGCGCGCTGAGTTCGTCCCAATGCCAGGCATCGGCCTTGGTGAGTCTTCCACGAATTGCTGGCGGTAATTTGTCGGTCTCGTCGCGTCGCACCGCTGCGACCGTCGCCAGTTTTTCAGTAAGCGACATCGGACCAATGTAGAGCACGGAACTTATGCAACATACGCCAGCCTGAATGCGACCCGCCAATCGCTTGAAGACCTCGTCGACGGGTACATTCCGCAGAGTCAACGTAATTTCCTTACCCGGATCGATATGACGGTCCAAAAACACTGCGATTTGTTGAGCACGGGATAGGTTTTCTAGCCCGGACCGCAAAGGATTTGCGGACCATTCGATGATTTCTATTTTTCCTTCTAGTCGACGGCGAAAAGCGTCTCCGGACTTCCACGCGGTGGGTTGATGCGCCGCCGCCTGCGCGTGAACCCACGCCAGTGCCAAGACGGCCGTCAAGTAGAAATAGGGTCGATTTCGTAAATTTGTTTTGGCGGTTAACATGGTCGTCTAGCAGCGCGTGCTCAAATCCATGACTCCTACTTCTTCCCCATTCGAAACAGACAAAAAAGCAGGAATCTTTTTCCAATTGCCTGAATGCTCATTGAGGCAAGTCGGGCAGCCAATTAAACTCGATCTCTAAGGTTTTCAATTTCACAACAGAAAATCCCAATCATCACGAAATTGAGGCACTCTTCCGTGAGCCAGCCCGAACGATGTGAACCGGTTCTCAATTTTCTCTACCGTCAGTACTTGGATGACGAAGATTCGGCGGCGTTTATCGCAGCCGTTTCTCAGCGGTATACTATTGTAACATTGGAACGCTTGGCTGAGCGTGGCCGGCGAGTGCCACGCCGGGCGGCGGTTCTAGCTTTGGGGTTTCTGGCAAACTACGACTCCAACGCAGTGTTGGGACGGGCACTTTGTGATCAAGACCGCGGTGTTCGCTTGCTGGCCGAAAACGGAATCCGAGATATTTGGTGTCGAGCCGGCAACGAATGGCAAGAGGCGCGACTTAAGCACGTTATGCGGCTTATACAGGGAAATCAGTTTTCGCGCGCCGCACAACTTGCGACTGAGCTCATCAATCAAGCTCCTCATTTCGCGGAAACTTGGAATCAGCGAGCCATCGCATATTACCATCTCGGCAGCTTCGAAGATTCTGCAAACGACTGCCATCAGACTTTGGAATTAAACCCCTATCACTTTGCGGCAGCGATCGGCATGGGGCACTGTTATTTAGAAATGCACGACATCACTGCGGCGATCGATTGTTTTCGGCGCTCGTTGCGGTTGAATCCAGATCTAGAGGGTGTTCGCGCCCAAATCGATTTCCTGCAACGCTCGATGGAAGAACACGAGGAGCACGAATAGGACGTATTTTCGAGTGTCCACGAGCAAGACGCGTGTGGCTACGTTTACATGTCGTATTCCGGACAGCCGGTATTAATCTTGGGCGCGGGTATCAACGGCGCTGCGATTGCCCGCGAGCTGGCGATCAATGGCATACCGGTCTGGATCGTTGACGTCAGGGATATCGCCTCCGGCACAACCGCCTATTCCTCCCGACTGATCCATGGGGGACTTCGGTATCTGGAGCACGGTGACTTTCGGCTCGTTGCAGAATCGCTTTCCGAACGCGCCCGCCTATTGAGGTTGGCTCCGCATCTGGTACGGCCCTTACGTCTGTACATACCTGTCGAACGCCGCGGTGGGGGATGGATCGATGCTTTCGGAAACTTTATAGGGCTAACACGACGCGCCAACCCATCCAAAAGGCGAGGCCTTCGATTGGTGCGCACCGGGTTGCGGCTATATGACTGGCTCGCTCGCGATCGTTCGCTACCAGGTTGGTCCGAGCACTCGATCAGCGAACCGACTGTGCCACCGGTTAACCCACAACTATTCCCGTGGCTGTGTTCGTATTTCGATGCCCAAATTGCCTATCCGGAGCGTCTAGTAGTGGCCATGTTGCGCGACGCCCAGCAGGCCGCTGACCAGTCTCATTCCGAGTTTCGTGTACTGACTTATCATGTAGCGGAATTGGATGGTGCAGTGGCTCGTATTCGTCCGGTGGATGAATCGGCGGCAGATGCGCCACACGTTGCGGCCACATTGACTCCCGCGGCAATCGTCAACGCCACCGGTGCTTGGGTAGACCGAACGCTGCAGCGACTACAGGTTTCCTCCGCCCGCCTCATTGGTGGAACGAAGGGGAGCCATCTCGTTACGTTTCACCCTGGCTTGGCAGATGCCTTGCGAGGAGCCGGTGTGTACACCGAGGCGGAAGATGGGCGGCCCGTTTTCCTGTTGCCGTTTGGTCCCGGAGCCCTCATCGGAACTACCGATATCCTGTTCGACGGTGACCCAGCCCAGGTCCATTCCGAGAGCGCCGAGATCGCTTATTTACTGGAAGCGGCACGCCGCGTGTTTCCTCACATTACCTTAACCAATGAAGACGTCGATTTGCACTACTGCGGAGTTCGCCCTCTGCCATTCGTGGGGCTTAAAAGCCCGGCCTCGATCACCCGCCGATCGCGACTCGTTGTGCACGATCGTGATTCCCCTCCGATCATCTCGATCGTGGGGGGGAAATTAACCACATGCCGGGCCTTAGCGGAAGATACAGTACGATTATTAGCTCCGCTGTTGCAATTTGATGCAACGAAAAATACTCGGGAACGCCCCTATGTTGGTAGGTCTGCTTCTTCTAAGGCCTCCGACTCTAGAGAGAGGTCAATCCAGAAAATCGCTCTTGAGATAGGACTGCCGGAGGTGTCGATTAGCGCCACCTGGGACTTATGCGGCTACGAGACATTGGAGCTGTTGAGCCCGTCCGACTCTCGACTCGATCGAACGTGTATCGAAGGAACCAACCTGCCATGTGTCCTGGTTCGTAAGTTGATTCATCGAGAATGGGTACGTCGGCTTTCGGATCTCGTGGAAAGACGTTTAATGGTGTTATTTCATCCGTCGCTAAATCGAACTATGTTGGTCGAACTGGCCACGATTTTGTCGGAAGAGGGAGTGCAAGCTGCCTCGGACATCCAGCAGGTGGTAGACGACTATGCCGCAGAACTTAAGAGTCGGTATGGCAAGATTGTGAAGTAGGGTGGGACTGGCCTGCGCGAAATTGGCGATTTTCTGGGTTCAATGCGTGTTCACGAGGGGACGATTTTTTATTCCATAGCTGATTGTTGGTTGTAGTCTTTTTCTCGTTGGAGTGACAAGCATTTACCCCAACGGGGTTCCGTCTCTAGCCCAGGGTTGCCGCGCAAGCGGCTACCCTGGGTGCTTTTGTACAAGCAACGCCAACCCCAACGGGGTTGCGGCCGAGTCCGTGTTGGCTCTGACGCAACCCCGTTGGGGTTGCCGACGCTGCCCAGGCTGCGCGCCGAACGTACGAGGAGCGCCG
>JANNPR010000395.1:0-7758 GCA_031400345.1 Planctomycetota bacterium
CCAGTAACCAGTAACCAGTAACAAGTGACCAGTGACCAGTGACCAGTAACCAGTAACAAGTGACAAGTGACCAGTGACCAGTGACCAGTGACAAGTGACCAGTGACCAGTGACAAGTGACCAGTGACAAGTGACAAGTGACAAATGGGTAAACAATACATATTCACGATGGAGTCGCTGACCAAGAAACATGGTCCACGCGAAGTATTAAAGAACATTTGGTTATCGTTTTTCCCTGGCGCTAAAATTGGCGTATTGGGCAGGAATGGGTCTGGAAAGAGTACTCTGCTTAGGATCATGGCGGGTGACGACCGAGAATTCGAGGGGGACGCTCGGTTGACGGCTGGTTTTTCAGTCGGTTATCTGTCGCAAGAGCCGCAACTGGACCCGACGAAGGATGTATTTGGCAATTTGGAGGAAGCGATCGCGCCGCGGCGCCGAGTGCTCGATCGTTACAACGAAATCAGCGTTCGATTGGCCGAGCCCATCGACGAAGATGAGATGCAAAAGCTGTGCGACGAGATGGCCCGATTACAGGATCAGATCGAAGCCACCAATGCTTGGGAAATAGATCGCGAAATCGATCTCGCCAAGACGGTCATGACTTTGCCGGCACGCGATGCGGCTGTCGTTCGGCTATCCGGTGGCGAACGGCGGCGGGTCGCTTTATGTAAACTGCTGTTAAGACGACCGGATTTATTGTTATTGGACGAACCGACAAATCACTTGGATGCCGAAGCCGTGGCTTGGCTGGAGCATCATTTGGCTGAATATTCCGGAACGGTGGTGGCGGTCACGCACGATCGTTATTTTCTGGACAACGTCGCCCAATGGATTTTGGAACTCGACCGTGGACAGGGCATCCCCTGGGAGGGGAACTACACGTCCTGGCTAGAACAAAAGCAAGAGCGGTTGGTGCGGGAAGAAAAATCCGGGGACGCGCGGCGCAAGACTTTGCAACGGGAATTGGAGTGGGTGCGGTTGTCCCCGCGAGCTCGCCAAGCCAAGAACAAGGCCAGATTGAAAGCCTATGAACAATTGGCATCCGAGCGATTCGAGGAACGGCCTGACGAGTTTGAAATACAGATTCCGCCGGGCAAACACCTGGGAGATCTGGTGATTGAAGCGGTCAATCTCACGAAAGGATACGCCGACCGGGTGTTAATCGATAACCTGAGTTTTCGCCTGCCTCCAGGGGGGATCATTGGGGTGATTGGACCGAACGGCGCGGGCAAGACAACACTGTTCCGCATGTTCGTCGGCGAAGAGAAACCGGATATCGGCGAGTTACGGGTGGGAGAGACGGTCGAACTAGGCTACGTCGATCAGAATCGCGATGCCCTGGATGCAGACAAAAGTGTTTATCAAGAAATCTCGGGGGGGTACGACAACCTAGAGATGGGCGGTCGAAAGATTAACTCTCGCGCTTTCGTGTCTCGCTTCAATTTCCGCGGTCCGGACCAGGAAAAGAAAGTTGGCTCGCTGTCTGGCGGCGAACGCAACCGAGTTCATTTAGCGAAACTTCTTCGGCGCGGCTCCAACTTGCTGTTATTGGACGAACCCACAAACGACTTGGACGTCGACACGCTACGGGCGCTAGAAGAAGCCATACTCAATTACGTTGGTTGTGTGGTGGTCATTAGCCACGATCGGTGGTTCCTAGACCGCGTTGCCACTCATATTCTCGCATTCGAAGGAGACGGCTACGTGCATTGGTGCGAAGGCAATTTCCAGACGTACGAAGAACAACGACATCAACGACTAGGAATAAGTGCGGACGAGCCACGTCGATTCCGCTACAAGCGATTGCAGAAATAGCGATGGCGTTGCCCTTATACCAACCCGAAGCGTAAGCGAGGAATACGGTTTTTACCCTCGTCCAAGCTTTGAGCAAGTGCATACCAACCCGAAGCGTAAGCGAGGAATCACGGTTTTTACCCTCGTCCAGGCAATGCCATTATGTCCAGCGACAACAAGGCGAAAGTAAGTATCCGTGGCTTAGTTGCGTGGATGGCTTTCACGTTGTCCGCCGGACTTCTAATGCAGTTCCCGCGATTTGCTTAGTTTGAATCCTATTATTCTCCGGGGCATTAGGTGGATTCTTTGGTTACGTGCTTTGTGGTCGCAAAGGACGAGTCATTGGTGCCGTCCTCGCGGTGCTATTTATGGTTACTTGTGCGCGGTAATGACAATTCTCCTAAAGCATGACTACTTCGTCCTTGAGCTGCAAACGTTTTGGAAATCGGTGCAATGATTCGAATCGCGCCGATGTTATGAATCAGCATTTAAGACCAACCCGTTTCCGTCCCCGCTTCTCAGTGCGCCGGCTGACCGTCGTCGTGACGCTGGACGAATGTGATATCCCATTTCTACTGGCGCTCTCGCCAAACTGTACTATTGCCCTCACATTCTACCTTGATTGTGCCCGATGGGTCTGCTGTAGTATCCTGACTTCCAATTAGACCGGTGTCGAAAGGGGCTCAAGTGCCGTCGCGAACAAAGCGTACGAATCCGTTCTATGCAATTTTGATAGTGGCTGGAGTCGCGTTTGCCGTGACCGCTTGTGCTTATTTTGTGTTAATGCTGAATCAATTGGAACCAAGCCGCTCTTCACGGAGCGTGACGCAGCATGGATTGCTGGGATTGATGGATCAGCACGGCGCGGAAATTATGGCGGTTGAGTTGGTTGTTTTGGCAGTGTCTACGCTGGGTGCGATTTCTACGGAGCGGTTTTGGAATCCGATAGAGAAATCGTCGAAATCGGAGCATGAGGATCGGCCAGAAACGGTTCCCAAATAGACCCGCGGAAACGGTGATGCGAATATGAACCCATAACGTCAGTGAGCGGCCAGGTGTTTTTCCTCGCTTACGCTTCGGGTTAGTATGAGCTTACGCTCCGGGTTAGTATGAGCTTACGCTCCGGGTTAGTGTGAGCATATGCTTCGGGTTAGTATGGGCGTACGTTGCGGGTTAGAATGAGTTGGCGAATCAACCTGAAGTTTCAAGGACACGTGCATGAAAATCCGTCATACACTCGATGTGGCTCAACAGCTTGTGCAGATGGAAGGCGCCGTTGGTTGCCGAGTGCGTTGGCTGCTTGGTGAACCGGAAGGTGCGCCTAATTTTGCCATGCGGCAATTCGAAGTTGCGGCGGGAGGACACACGCCCAAGCACAGTCATCCTTACGAGCATGAAGTGTTCGTGCTGGAGGGGCATGGGGTGATCGTGGAAGCCGGTAAAGCTCATCCACTCAAGCCTGGCGACGCCGTATTCGTTGCTCCCAATGACATTCATCAATTTCGCAACACAGGTGAAGCAACCTTGAAGTTTCTTTGTCTCATCCCACAATCGGCCAATCACAATCCCGTAGCCCCTCCGGAATGCGGCAATACATGAGCGCTCCTGCCGAACGCATCCTTGCGTTGCGCCAGCTTATTCGCCATCACGACTTTAAGTACTACGTCGAAGCCGCTCCGGAAATCGACGATCGAGAATACGATCGCCTGTTGGATGATCTCAAACGACTCGTGTCATCGCATCCGGATCTGATTACTCCGGACAGCCCGACTCAACGCGTGGGTGAACAGCCGCTCGATCATTTGACTCCGGTAACGCACCGAGTGCCGATGATGTCGATCGACAATACCTACAGTCTTGACGAACTGCGCGCGTACGGCGAACGAACATCCAAATTGCTCAAGGGCGAACCGATTGAGTGGGTTGTCGAGTTGAAAATTGACGGCGCAGCGGTCGCCGTGGTCTACGAAAACGGACTGCTGACCCGTGCGGCTACCCGGGGAAATGGCCAAGTCGGTGACGATATCACTCACGCCATTCGCACGATTGTCGAAATTCCTTTAAGACTGCTCGGAGACGATCCTCCGGCGATCTTGGAGGTGCGTGGCGAGGTTTATATTTCGAATTCCGATTTGGTAAAGATAAACGAACAGCGTCAAGCCGAGGGCGAAGCGGCGTTTGCCAACACTCGAAATCTGGCTTCGGGGACAGTTCGAATGTTAGATCCCCGCATTTGCGCGGAGAGACATTTGCGCATGTTCTGTCACGGAGTCGGATACTGTGAGGGGCTGCGTGCCACAAACCATATGCAGTTTCTCCGCGAGATCGGCAGCTACGGTCTGCCCCCCACCCCACACGTGGAGTCCTTCCCTTCGTTCGAGGCGGCGGTGGCGCATTCGGAAGAACTTATCGAACGTTTGCACGATTTGGATTTCGAAGTCGACGGTTTAGTCCTTAAGGTCAATCAATTTGAGCACCGCCAGCGGTTGGGCGCCACTTCGAAGAGCCCTCGATGGCTGATCGCCTACAAATTTGAAAAGTATGAGGCCACCACGCGCCTGACAAACATTTCGGTTCAAGTCGGTAAATCCGGTGCCATCACTCCCGTTGCCATTTTGGAACCAGTGGAAATCGCGGACACGATCGTCAGTCGAGCCAGTTTGCACAACGCTGAGGAGATTGTCCGCAAAGACGTGCGAATCGGTGACGTTGTTGTGGTCGAGAAAGCGGGCAAGATCATTCCACATATTGTGCGCGTCGAGAAACACGAACGGCAGACCGAGTTGCCAAAGTTCGATTTTCCAACCCGATGTCCCGTCTGTGATACGGCTCTCGTTAAAGACGAAGGGGGTGTTTATATTCGCTGCCCCAACTACGATTGTCCGGCTCAGCTCAAGGAACGGTTGCGGTACTTTGCGACCCGAAATGCCATGGATATCGAAGGGTTGGGCGACAAGCTCGTGGAGCAGTTGGTCAACGAAGGCCTGGTGCAACGAGTTGGCGATCTATATCGACTTACCCAAGATCGGCTGATGACGTTGGAGCGGATGGGAAGTAAGTCCGCTCAGAATCTGTTAAACAGTATCGAAGGCAGCAAAAACCGCGGACTCCCCCGATTGCTCAATGCGCTCGCAATTCGCCACGTTGGAAATCGTATAGCGACGTTGTTGGCAGAGACATTCGGCAACATGAATGCCATCCAGCAGGCATCGCTCGAGGAACTCGGCAGCGTCAATGATATCGGGCCTGCCATTGCGGCTAGCGTTTTTTCATACTTGCACACTCCTTTCGGTCAGAGCGTGATCGATGACTTGCGTTCGGTGGGCGTGAACATGGAGGGAGCTAAGCGGGCTGCTCCATCGGGAGACGGCGTGTTTTCCGGCAAGACGTTCGTTGTCACCGGCACCTTGGCCAAATATAGCCGGGATCAAATTCACGAGCGGATTCAGCTTCATGGAGGCCGTCCGGCTTCCAGTTTATCCAAGAGCACGGATTTCCTGATCGCCGGTGACAAGGCCGGCAGCAAGTTGACGAAGGCACAGAAATTAGGAATTCGAGTTCTCACCGAAGACGAGTTTGAATCGCTAATGCCGAGTAAATAGAGTGGCCCGCCTTGTGTGCCACTGAGTTGTGTGCCACTGAGTTGTGTGCCACTGAGTTGTGTGCCACTAAGTTGTGTGCCATCTGGCAGCCGCCGGAGTTGGCTTTGATAGCCACACAAAGCTCATTCGGCGGCAAGCCAGTGTGAAGCGGGCATGGACGAAGATCGCGGCGACGCGTCAAACCATGCAAACCAACAGGGGATCGGAAGGATGATGCCGGTCTGATCTAACTGCCAGTGCCCCCTATAACGCTCGCGCGGATGAAGCATTATTGGCCACTGCCTTGTGGTGTCGAACGCACCGAAATGCCGGACAGGCCCTAGCCGGTGGCATTCCAAGAAACACGTTTGGTTCTGCTCCTTGGGCCGACTTTGATGACGCCTCGCACTGGCTTGCCGCCGAAAAAACCTTACGTGCGATCCATGCAAAATCCGTCGGCTGCCAGTGGCACCCTTTCAAGGCCTCCTTACGTAATGTTAGTTTAAGCCCATGCTACAACACGTCTCAGCATTCACTATCGCGATGTTAGCCCTCGCTACCTTAAGCGTAGCGAACGACGCCACCGACGCCACGCGGATTCTTCAACAGCACTGCGCTTCCTGCCACAATCCAACCAAGTTGCGGGGAGGGCTCGACGTCACAGAGCGTGAACGACTCATCGCCGGCGGTGATTCTGGTATCGTAGTAGTCGCCGGCCACCCCGAGGAAAGCCTGTTGATTCAGCGAGTGCGCGATGGGTCGATGCCGCCAGTGAATGATGCACCCCCTTTGCTTGGAGTTGAGATTGATAGGTTAGTTCGCTGGGTGGCGGATGGCTTAGACTGGCCTGCGAACAAAGCGGGACAGGAACGGCTGCCATCGGTCATTGAAAACGGTCCGCGTCAACGGAGTCGACATCCACTTGCAAGGAGGTTTTTGCACCGTGCCTTCCGACGATAGCTTGAATTTTCCAGCCATGCGGCGCCTTTCGCCGCGGCGTAATTCCACCTTGGCAGAAAATGTCGACGAACTAGTCGACGAACAGCTTCGCCATTTCGGCATCGACGCCGCAACCGAGTTTGGTCAGGCTTTGGCCCGGCTCTCGCGACGACTCTATGAATCGCAATCGGATGTTGAAGACTTGTGGCAGATTACTCAGCGGACTTTGCAGCAGTTGGATCGAAGCGACCGCATTGCCTGGTTCAATGCCAAGAAATTTCTGTCCTTTCAGTTGGCCAAAATTCTGGATTCGGTGCAAAGCCCTTTTCGTCGATGCTATCAGTCTTTGGGCATTAGCGATGCAACGCAGTCGGCAAAGGGCCCCTATGCCATTTTCGACAACGTCACCGCCATCTTTTCAGCAACTCCCGTGATCGCCCGCACGGCGACCTACATTTACGCATGCGCCGAGTGGATCGAGGATGCCTTTAAAGGGAAAGAGTTATTACTCGAAATTTACTCGCGACTGTTGAACCCGACCTCCATCTCGTTAGCGAATTTTGTGGTGGATCTGGAGGCTGGCCCGTACTCGGCTGAATACCTGGCTTGGAACTTCAACAGCGGGATGGCGGCCATTGATGGTGTCTTGGCTCATGTGCTGGGGCGTGACGATATTTTGATCACGAGTCGAAACATCTACGGCGGGGCGCATCAGTTAATACATGACTGGTACGCCAAGTCGAGCAATCTGGAAATTGCGGTGGAAAGCTTTGATGGGTTTTCGGGGGAGGACTTCCAGGCCTGTTGGGACAACGTTCGCGAAAAGTATGCAGACCGTTTCGCCGCGGGACGCCGTGCGTATGTTTATCTTGAATCGCCTTGTAATCCGCACGGGTACTTGTTGGATACTCCAGAAATTTGCAAGCGGGCCCATCAACAGGGACTGCGTGTCGTATTGGACGCCACCGTAGGAACTCCGTTCCTAATCAAGCCCTTACAACGAGCCGATCCGGTCGAGCGCCCCGATTTTGTAATTCACAGCTACACCAAGGATCTTTCCGGCACGGGTTCGGTAATCGCTGGCGTAGTGATAGGTCGCAACGAGGATATGTTCATTCCCAAGGGAGATACCTTTGCTGGCGTGTCTTGGAACAACACTCTGTTCTGGAACGTGTATTACGTGAAGGGCGCATTTCTGCATTCCGACGCGGCCTATGAGGTCATTCAGGGGATGCGCACCTTGCCCGTCCGAATGTTAGCCAAATGTATCAATACCGACATTCTTGCTCATTTCTTTGCCGCTCATCCGCGATTGCGAGTTCACTGTCATGCGCTGGCTGAAAACGAAAACTCGCCAATTCGCCAGAAGATTAGCTTTCTGGGATTACCGGCGCCGTTATTTACGATTGATATGCCCGACGTCCCACGCAGTGCCTTCCAGC
>JANNPR010000451.1:0-3110 GCA_031400345.1 Planctomycetota bacterium
ACTCAATTGTTTATCGTGCCATACGGCTTCGTTGCAACTGAAGCAGCGCCTAAATCCTCGACTAGCTCCAATTCTGGACCATGTCGGTGGTCGAGTGAGACCTGAGTACTTACGTGAGTTCTTGTTGGCTCCAAGGCAGACAAAGCCTGGGACGACGATGCCAGACTTGTTGCATGGTTTGCCTCAGACCGTCCGTTCTGAGCAAGTTGAGGCACTGGTACATTTTTTGGCATCGACGGGGGAACTTTCGGAGGCGGCCACTATTTCGCCAGCGGTGCGAAGCGGCGAGGAGTTGTTTCACCGCGTCGGCTGCGCTATTTGCCACGATGCACGTACCGATGGTGCGAAATTACTGGCTACGTCGATTCCGTTGCCAGACCTCACCAAAAAGTACACATTGCCGTCGTTGATGAAGTTCCTAAGTGATCCGTTGGCTGTTCGACCTTCCGGACGCATGCCGCATTTAAATTTGATTGACCAGGAGGCGCGCGACATCGCTTCCTTCCTCCTCAAGGATTTGCAGGTACCGCCGAACTTGCGTTTCTCCTATTACGAGGGCCATTGGGAACAGCTCCCCGATTTCAGCAAGCTCAATCCCGTCTCCAGCGGTATGGCCCCCGGCTTTGATGTGAACCTTGGCAAGCCCGACCATTTTGCCATCCGCTTCGAAGGCCAGATTCGAGTCGAAACGACGGCCAACTATGGGTTTCATCTCGGTTCCGATGATGGTTCCCGCTTATTCATCGATGGCCATGAAGTCGCCACTTTGGACGGCATTCATGCGATGACCTGGAACCGGGGACGCGCACATCTTACGGCTGGTGTACATGACATCGTGGTGGAATACTTTGAAGGTTCTGGCGAGCAGATTCTGCAGATCGATTACGAAGGCCCCAAGATTTCTCGTCGCAATTTGGAATTGGGTCTAGTTCCGCTCAGTAGTGGGAAGGTTGTAAAGCCCGGGTTTCAATTAGATTCACAACTCGTGCAGAAAGGAAAGGAGCTATTTGAACACGTGGGTTGTATGGCTTGCCATCCGCTTTCTAGTAGCACAAATCGCTCGAAGATTGGCGAGGCGGCCCCGCTAACGCAACTTGTTTCGCAGCAAGGATGCCTTGGCGAAGAAAAGTCAGATATACCGCACTACGCCCTTTCGCAAGCACAGCGAGTGTCGATCACAACCGCATTAACGAAGATCGCCTCACCGACCGCGCCGTCATCCAGCGAACTCATTTCGCACACAATGCTGGCATTTAATTGCTACGCGTGCCACCAACGTGGTGGCTTCGGAGGGGCAGAAAATTCGCGTAATGCCTTGTTCAAGTCCGACGAACCCGAAATGGGGGATGAAGGACGAATACCGCCACCATTGACTGGAGTCGGCGCCAAACTCAGTGCGGACTGGACTCGGCGTATTTTTCGCGACGGGAGTAAAGATCGTCCGTACATGTTGACACGGATGCCAAAATTCGGTGAAGCCAACGTCGGACACTTAATCCGCGCCTGGGAATCCTCGGACCAGCTGCCCGAAAAGCCGGCTGGCATGCCAGCCGCGGATACGCTGGACCGACACGACCGCAAACTAAAATCGATTGGGCGTCAGTTAGTCGGAGCCCAAGGTCTATCGTGCATAAAATGTCACCGCTGGTCTGATGTAAAAAGTACCGGGATTCAGGCGATGAGTCTGACGATCATGGCGAAACGGCTTAAGGAGAATTGGTTTCACCAGTACATCTACGACCCACAACAATTTAGGCCCGGGACCCGCATGCCGGCCGCTTGGCCAAACGGTCAGACCTTCTTTCCAAACGTGTTGGACGGCGATGTGATGCGCCAGATAAATGCAGTGTGGGTGTACTTAAGCGATGGCGAACGCGCCACCATTCCGCTAGGGCTGGGACGTGAGCCAATCGAGTTGATTGCCACTACGGAGCCGATCGTTTATCGCAATTTTATCGAGGGGGCGGGCACCCGGGCCATCGCTGTGGGCTACCCGGAGCGAGTGAACGTGGCGTTCGATGCCAACGAACTGCGATTGGCCCTAATCTGGCAGGGGGCCTTCATGGATGCTTCGCGTCATTGGCTGGATCGCGGAGTCGGCTTTCAGCCACCACTGGGAGACAACGTACTAAAACTCTCTGAAGGGATATCATTCGCGCAGCTCGGAACTCAAGCGACCGTTTGGCCAAAACAAAGTGCCAGGGATCTCGGATGGCGGTTCAAGGGTTACCATCTAGATTCTGCGAGCCGCCCGATCTTTAGGTATCAACAAGAGGACCTCCTTGTGACCGACGAGTTTTTGCCACTCGTCACTGGCGACGAGAAATGGCTGCGGCGACGATTGACTGTTTCCAACGGTAAGAGTCTTTCCGGCTTATGGTTTCGGGCAGCCACTGGGAAGATTGCTGTCACAAGCGATGGCGAGTTCAAAATTGATGACGATTGGGAAATGCGAATAAAGGTCGAGCATGCCCGGCCCCTCATTCGAGAAGTGGATAAACTACAAGAACTGCTGGTGCCGGTTGTGTTCGAGAACGGAATGGCCACCATCGTGCAAGAGTTCCTGTGGTGAAGAGTATTGTGAATGAAGTCGCCTCGCGTTTTAAACAACAATGGCACCCCGATTCCCAACCTACCAGCACAATCGTTATATCAGGCAGAGTACAACCGACAACTTTGTGCCATCGGATAAGATCGCTCTATCCGCAAATGTTCGCGCAACCACCCGCTTTCTCCAATCGTTGAACTTTACCACGCGACTTCGACGATGCTTGATCTGAGAGGTCATCAGCGGCGGGGATTTTGCGATCCGACGAACACTTTAGGGAGATCGTCCCATGGCGAAAACGAAGAAGTCTGAAGAAATCGTGCCGATTGATCGACGCGACTCGAGCGACCGTCGTGATCTGCAAGACCGCCGCCAGCGGGAATTCTCGGTGGTCATCGAGCGCCGTGGAGAGGGCCGACGAAAGACGCCGCGACGTCGCCAGATAGACCCCACCACCTGCGAGCGAGACTACACTGGGGATGAAATCGAGTTCATGCATACACTCGACGAGTACAAACGTACCAGCGGAAGAATGTTCCCGACCTGTAGCGAGATTCTGGAA
>JANNPR010000471.1:0-1771 GCA_031400345.1 Planctomycetota bacterium
ACCCCAGCGAGGACAATTTGTTCTCGGCTCGAGTGGAAGCCAACCCTCCCCCCGACCGTCTCGAACATCGGTACTATGTGGGTGTGGATACCGTGAGGCACCTATTTGACTATCAACGCGCACTGACACCGACCGTACAGGTCACTCCCAGCGCCGCCGTCACAAAAAGTGCCATACACGCACCCATTCTACGAGTCAAAGTAAAGGAATGAAGAGTTTGGTGTTCAAAGTGTGCCACTGGCAGCCGCCGGCAAATGGTTGGACGTGCAATGACGTTCCTTTCGGCGGCAAGCCAGTGCTGAAGCTGTTCGTGATCTGTGTTACAAACGTTGGGTTTCTTTTCTAAGCACTTCTTGACTTGTTCCTTACGACAAACGTTTGCTTCGATGGCACTTGGGTCGGTGTGCACCATAACTATTTCTGGAGGTCGACTTAGGTTAATATCGTGATCCGTCACTAGTATTTTCATTTCAGAACGGGTAATGCCATGCAACGTTTGCCGAGTTCGTTGAGTTTGCTCTGTGTGTTTTGTGCGGTGAACCTCGCCATGTTTCGCTCGGCGTTTGCCGATTCACCGGTTCAGGGAATCGTCAGTTCTGAGTTCATCTATGAAACGGCTCCCTTTCCCGAGTGCCATGCTTCTACCTTGGTCGAAGCGAAGAGCGGTTTGGTCGCTGCCTGGTTTGGTGGTACTAAAGAACAGGACCAGGACGTTGGGATTTGGTTCGCTCGGCGGTCCGAGAAGGGGTGGTCAACTCCGTCCGAAGTCGCGGACGGCGTAGAGAGTCCGACAAAACGATACCCTTGCTGGAATCCGGTGCTGCACCAGCCGGCGAACGGCCCCTTGATGCTGTTTTACAAAGTTGGTCCGAGCCCCAGCACCTGGTGGGGAATGCTGGTGACGTCAGCGGACGGCGGGACAACTTGGGCGAAGCCGCAGCGATTACCCAAGGACATCTTTGGCCCGATTAAGAATAAGGCGGTCGTCCTTTCTGACGGTCGATTATTGTGCGGAGCCAGCACAGAAGATCAGGGATGGCGAGTGCACATGGAATGGACCGCTGACCTGGGAAAAAACTGGATGCGCACCGAACCGTTAAACGACGGTAAGTCGTTGGAGGCAATTCAACCGACGATATTTCTACACGGCGGCGAGAAACTACAAATCTTATGTCGCGGCAAAGGAACAGGACGGATCGTGGAATCCTGGTCTCAGGATAACGGCAAAACATGGTCGCCTATGAAGGTCATCAGCCTACCCAACCCAAACTCGGGCATCGATGGAGTAACGCTCAAAGATGGTCGCCATTTGCTGGTATATAACCATACCGACCGAGGTCGATCTCCATTGAATGTTGCGATTTCTCTCGATGGAAAAAAATGGCTTAAGGGTCCGGCCTTGGAAACGGAACCGGGAGAATTTTCTTATCCTGCTGTAATCCAGTCAGCAGACAGTCTGGTTCACATTACGTACACCTGGAAAAGGAAGAAGCCCAAGCACGTAGTACTAGATCCGGCACAGGTAACCTGGGCAGAAATGTAGTACCGTCGGTACGACAAGTCTCCTGGCTCCCTCCGATCTGATTGGTCAGATCCGACCGATCGGTTCGATTCTCCTTGGTCGATTCCCCACCATCGGATTCAAGCAAACCAACCGCCCACTACCCGTCCGGTTGAAAGCTGATGCTTCGTCCCGTCTTTAGCGAGCACGGTCGATGCCGGAATCACTCCCAATGAATGCAATATGGTCGCGGTCAAGTCGGCTGGGCTG
>JANNPR010000505.1:0-1958 GCA_031400345.1 Planctomycetota bacterium
CACCCGATCGCGCAGTCGAAAAGGTGAGAGTTTGCTACTTGGTGATCCAGCCCAGCGCGCAGAGGAGGGGCGTGACCTGAGAGTTGCAGATTAGAATAACAATCATCTATAGACAGCCACACAATTTTTGCAATTTCTAAATTCTTTCCGGATTTCTTGATGGCAAAACGGTTCGAGCGGTGCTTTATCAGATAGGAAAATGCAGCACGAGATTCTTCGCGCACCTATTTGCACCGGAGGACACCGGCCATGCCAGCCTGCGCCCGCAAAGAGATTGTCCGCCAAGGAGCCCCCGGAATTTTCCATTGTTGGAATCGATGCGTGCGCAGAGCGTTTCTGCTCGGGAAGGATCCGCTTACCGGAAAGGATCATAACGAACGCCGCCAGTGGATCATCGATCGACTCGAACTACTTGCTTCTTGCTTCGTGATTGACGTTGGCTTCATGGCCATTATCACTGCGTAATCAGACTGATACCGTTAATTGCACTTGTTCAAAGGAGGAATGTCCGCATATCGTGGGAATTGCAGCGCTTTTGACGCTGACGCGATGGCGGTTGCTAGCTAACCCATCGACTCAAGGAGGAGCGATATGCGCAAGCACGATCCAACAGTCCCCCCCCGCCCAATTCCAATACGGCAGTACCCCTGCAGGAACTGTGGCATTATCTTCCGGAACCGTCGCGTCGCACGGTTCTACAGGTTCTGATTCGGAATCTGGCCGCTCAGGTGTTGCCTCCTCAACAGGAGGCGACCCATGAAGACGATTGATTCTACGAGTGATCGCTCAAAATTCGACGGCTCGAAGAACGAACCTGGGGCGGCCACACGCAGTACGATTAGCTCCAAGATTCATCCGCGACATTTGGAACGATTGGCGATTGTCTATGTGCGTCAATCCAGCATTCGCCAAGTTCATGAGAATGTGGAGTCCAGGCAATTGCAGTATCGTCTTACGGAGCGCGCTGTGGCGCTTGGTTGGTCGCCCGCACGGATCGTTGTCATTGACGAAGATTTGGGAATCAGTGGCCAAACCGTTGAGGGTCGATTGGGCTTTCAACGTTTACTGGCCGAAGTCAGTCTGGACCACGTCGGTATTGTATTAGGAATCGAGATGAGCCGTTTGGCACGCTCGTGTCGTGACTGGCATCAACTGCTTGATCTGTGCGGTGTGTTTGGCACATTGCTCGGTGACGCAGACGGTATCTATGAACCGCGGGATTACAACGATCGATTACTTCTGGGACTCAAAGGAACGATCAGCGAAGCGGAACTGCACGTCCTTCGGGGCCGAATGGACGCGGGGAAGCGCAACAAAGCAAGTCGCGGAGCCTGCTTCAATCACGCACCGATCGGATATCAGCGGGTACGAGAAGGATTCATCCTCGAACCGGATGCGCAAGCGCGCGCCGTGGTGCAATTGATATTCGACAAATTCAGCGAGTTGGGAAGTCTATCGGCCGTGCTGCGCTATCTGCGCGCTCAAGGACTGCGCATTGGATACCGTCCGCACCGCGGACCGGATCGTGAGCAATTGGTGTGGAGCAAACCTAATGCGCCGACGTTAAGTAATATCCTCCATCATCCGATTTATGCGGGAGCGTACGTTTACGGTCGACGCAAAAGCGATCCGCGTCGGCGGATCGCGGGCAGACCAGGCACAGGGCGCCAGTGGGCGTCGCCTGACGAGTGGCAGTATCTGATTCACGATGCCTTACCGGCTTACATCTCTTGGTCCCAGTGGGAGCAGAATCAAGCAACACTCAAGGAAAATAGCACCCATTACGGGCGTGGAGCACCTCGCGGCACTTGCTTGTTGGCCGGGTGGGACCGCCATGTTTGATGCGCGCACTTTCAGCGGGTTAAGGGCGCGCGCGTCTCCTTCCGTTTTCTTCCGTCTTCTTCGCCGTTTAGTTTACGGCGGTCTCCTTCAACTCTGAGAATTCTCTGGTTGGTTTC
>JANNPR010000519.1:0-2640 GCA_031400345.1 Planctomycetota bacterium
TGGGTAGGTTTCCAGGAAAATCGTGGCAAGTTCCCTTAACGTTTCTAAGTCTCCATCTAGTTTCGATGCCGCTGTGGCGACATCGAATGGAAAGGCCGAGTCGGGCTGGCTCATCCAGGCGCTCCCGTTCGATTGTGTCGCCCGACGGCAGAGGACGCGAAAGATTCAATCGTGCTGAACAACTCGGTCGCACTAATGGGTTTAGCAACGTAGGCATCCATGCCCGCTTGCAGACAACGTTCACGGTCCCCTTTCATCACATGAGCGGTCATGGCTACGATCGGAATGTGGCCGCCGGTTCTGACTTCACGCCGCCGAATCTCGGTGGCCGCCTCAAAACCATCCATTTCGGGCATCTGCACATCCATCAACACGATGTCAAACGGATGACGATCCAGTTCCTCGAGGGCTTCTCGGCCATTGACGACAACCGTGATTCGATGCCCTCTTTTTTCCAGAACACGTACCGCCAGTTTCTGGTTGACAGGCGTGTCCTCGACCAACAATACCTCTAACGCCAACCGAGGACCTTCCTGCAACACTTCCGTTAATTCGGCGGCAACGGGGACGGCGGCGGATTCGCTTCGGTCTTGCGATGTAAGGCGCAACGCTTCAAGGCATGCCTCTAATAGCTCGCGAGGATGAATTGGTTTGATCACGAAGGCATCGAAAGCATTATCAAAGCGCCGTCCTTGAGCGGCCGATTCTCGCTCCGCCGTAAGCATCATCACCACCGCTAGATCCGGGTTCTGCACTTTCAGACGTTGGGCTATCTCAAATGTATTAGCCTCCGGTACATCACTATCCAAAACTAAGAGCCGATACGGCGCGCCGCTGCAGGATGCCCGATGGTACACCTCCTGCAACGACAAGGCATTCGAAACTAACACCGGATTCCATTCCCAACGGGTAAAAAACTCTCGGAGGATTCGGCGACAAGTGGTGTTATCGTCGAGAACCAGCAGCGATAACCCCCGCCGTAACTCGTGCGAATCGACCGAGCGGCGACGCGGCGTGTCGGCCGGAATGTCAAACATCGCTGTGAAATGAAACTTGCTGCCTTGGCCAAGCTCACTCTGCAACCAGATATCGCCTTGCATCATCTGGACAATCTGTGAAGCGATTGCCAAACCCAAACCCGTTCCCCCATGCCGCCGAGACATGGTCTCGTCCACTTGCGCAAAGGCTTCGAAGATCCGCTTGTGCTTGTCGCGAGGAATCCCGATTCCCGTGTCCGTGACAGTGAAGTGCAGACAGATTTTTTGCTGTGAGATGGTGGCCGCACTTACATCCACCACAACTTCACCGTGATCCGTAAATTTAATTGCGTTTCCCACCAGGTTCAGCAGCACCTGCCGCAGGCGAAGCGCGTCGCCAGTAAGCCATTCAGGGGCCGCGGACGAAACCTGCCAGGCCAATTCAAGATTCTTTTCGTGGGCGTTGGCGGCCAAAGTCTTTACCGCGTCCGAAATCGTATCCTCCAAGTGGAACGGGGCGGCATCCCAATCCATCTGCCCCGTTTCAATTTTGGAGAAGTCCAGCATGTCGTTGATGATCCGCAACAAACCCTCTGCCGATTGCTGAACGTTTTCCAAATAGTCGCGTTGTTCAGGTTCGAGTTCCGTCTCCAGCGCCAACTTCGTCATGCCAATAATTCCGTTCATGGGAGTGCGGATCTCGTGGCTCATCCGCGCTAAGAACTGGCTCTTAGCTCGGCTGGCTGCCTCGGCGGCATCCCGGGCACGCTGATATTCGCTGGTCATTAACTCGGCGCGGCACTTCTCTTCGACAATTTTGACCTGATCCGCCGTAATCCGCCACACATTGTTTTCGGCGCGTCTAGTCTTTAACGCGAGAAACGCCAACATTCCAAACGAACCGCCAAACAACAGCAGTGACGGTAACAGCGACTCCCGCATCTGCTGTTGAGTTACCAAGCTCGACAGCCAGAACAAATAAACCAATACTCCGACGGACCCCAAACCCACGAGGGTCCAGGGAGAGGTAAAAGTACGAAGCTTTACGACGCGCAAAAGGCGAGCGAATATTTGCCGAACCATCAGCGGCCGACCTCGCATGAAAAACTAACAGGAATGATGCCTAACCGAGCCACACATGTACTCGCCAGGCGCCCCGGGTAAAGGCTCAGTCTATCACAAAGGCGACCCCGGTTTTAGACTCGCTGGGTTACTGAACCCGCATGCCAGAAAGAAGCCCGGCCCGTCAGAAGCCAAAAAAGGCCCGGCCTGCCCTGCGCAGTTTGTGCGAGTCAAGATCACAAAATGCATTCGGCCCGAGTTTGTTTTTGTTCCGTTTCCCGGCTTCAGTGTATTCGGGGCGAAGCCCCAGCAGATCACCCAGCCCAAGGCCAAGTCGCGGTCTTAGCCGCGGACGCCGGCCTGGGTTATGGTGCCGCGCTTCCCTCGGCCGAGAGATGGACGTCGTTGACAATCGGCACGGAAACGAGGCCGAAATAATCCCCGGACTGGGCTGGATGATCTGCTGGGGCTTCGCCCCGAATACAGGAACGTCCATCCTGCTTACAAGCACAACGCTGTCGCAATTCTGTCGAGGAACAAAAATAGGATAAATGCAATTTGTGATCTTGACTCGCACAAACTGCGCAGGGCAGGCCGGGCC
>JANNPR010000532.1:0-3327 GCA_031400345.1 Planctomycetota bacterium
GACGCGAGGAACGAGCGTCGAAGGGCGTGGTGATTTGGCAACAGACTTGTGATTTGGCAACAGACTTGTGATTTGGCAACAGACCTGTGATCTGCCAAAGCACCTGCTGCGACACAGTGAATACGCTGATGGCACCACCTATCGCTGCGGGCAATTTGTAGCTCACCACGCCCTTTCGACGCTCGTTCCTCGCGTTGTAGTAGGCACACACCGTGTGCCGTCACGGCACACGGAGTGTGCCTACTACAATGTCTCAGGGACCTGTCACCCAAGCATAGGGACGTGCCACCCAAGCTCAGCAACGTGTCACCCAAATCCCGGACCTACAGCAATTCCTTCATCGGCTGATGCAAGGAATGATCGACCAGATAGCGAGGCCGTCCATGAAGGTCGTTTAGAGTAGTGTGATTGGTGTCGATTCCCAGATTGTGATACAGGCTGGCAAAGACATCCTGAAAGTGAACTGGACGCTCGGTAGGATGCTCTCCTAGCCGATTGGTTGCGCCGATAACTTGCCCCGTTCGCATGCCGCCGCCTGCCAGCAGTGCGCAACCGACATTGGGCCAATGATCCCGTCCGCCATTTTTGTTAATCCGTGGAGTGCGACCAAACTCACCCCAAACGACGACCGACACATCATCCAACATTCCTCGAGTTTCCAAGTCTTCAATTAACGCGGTAACCCCTTGATCCAACACCGGCAGATGATCTCGCGCGTTTTCAAAATTAGTTCCGTGTGGGCGACCATGCCAATCCCAACGACCATATGCCAGACTTACAACTCGCACCCCACACTCGACCAATCTCCGCGCGGCCAACAGATAATCGTTCATTAAGGGACCCGCATCGCCATATCCGGCTACCTCGGGTGAACCTCGTCCATAGCGGTCTCGCAATCGCGGGTCCTCACGTTCCAAGTCTAAAGCCTCGGCAAGACGACTCGATGTAAGGATGCCAAATGCCTGTTGATGGTAGGCGTCCATCCCTTCAATATCCCCGTTGGCATCGAGTTCGCGACGCAATCGGTCGAGCCGGGTCATTAACGATTTTCGATCCGATAACTTGTCTAGTGTGACGCCATTTAAGATTAGATTTTGCCGTCCTTCGGCATTAGGCGTGAACGGCGCATGGGCCTGTCCCGCATATCCGGCTTGTCCTGGATCTGCCCAGGTGGTTGTTTTCATCTTCGGCGATAAACTGACAAATGCCGGCGTGCCGGAACGAGCGGGTCCATTCAGTTTAGACACCACAGAACCAAACGATGGCCAGCCACCCGCGGGCTGCCGATCGACCGGCCAGCCCGTGAGGCATTGAAAAGCGGCGTGTCGCCCTTCCGAGCCGACTAACGACCGAATCACGGTCAGCCGGTCCATCATCTGAGCCAGTCTCGGCAGATGCTCGCAAATCTGGATACCGGGCACGCGAGTTGAGATTGGCTGGAATTCTCCTCGAATCTCGACCGGCGCGTCCATCTTCAGATCGAACATGTCCTGATGGGGTGGCCCGCCAGACAAGAAGATCATGATAATCGCTTTACGCGACCGACCCACGCCGGACTCGGCCTCCGCCCTTAATAGCTGCGGTAGGGATAAGCCGCCCATAGCTAATCCACCGAGCGTTAAGAATGAACGCCGCGACATACCGTCGCAAAACGGGAGACTCTTGCCTTCGATCGTCAACATTCCCGTCTCCTGCTGTCGAGATTCACACCTGTCGCATCAACCGGTATTAATATCCTCGATCTCCGGCCGTCATCCAAGAGATTTCTGAATGTTAGTGGGAAATTAGTTTGGGTGGCACGTCCCTGAGACGCGAGGAACGAGCGTCGAAGGGCGTGGGGCCTCTCCCCAGCACGAGCCTCAAAGAACCGGTTTGATGCGGCCCTGCAATCGAGTTTGCAACGAATCGGCGAGTCGGACTAGACGATCCATTTCCCAATCGCTCAACTCATCAAGATCCGATACCAATTCCGCGAGCAACTGCTGCAAAGTACGGATTCGTCGCATTCAGTTTGGCGCAATCAAAGCGCGCGGCAAGGGAAAACATGCTTCCCTTAGCGCCCCGTTCTTTTTCGCAGGGGGAAGCACGGCTGCGAAGTTCTCCGTCGCTGGCGCGACAGACTCGTGTCACGTTAGTCTCCCGTACCCGATTACCTTTCCCAAATTATGTTTGACTATTTTGACAACGCGATTGGGATTGTTTATGTTGCCGGAAGTCGCCCAGCCTGCCGCTCGGCATTCGCCAACTCTGTATTGCTCCCTGGCAGGCTGCACGATCGCTGAGTGGCCACTTCACGCACTCGCTCCGGCAATTAGCGCGGGTGCGTTTGACGAATATGGTTATCGGCCGCTCGCACATGAGTGCGGGCAGCCAGGCGTGTCGTGTTTCGCTGGCTTACGGCCGCAGGGCCATCAGCAGGTTGGTGTTGTTGTGCGCCGCGAATGCAGGGAAACCTCTCCGCAGGCGACTTCTCAAATCGGGAGCAGGGCCATGTCTCAAGGTCCAATCGGTTCCAATGGCAATGGCGCGGAAGATGGAGCAGC
The DNA here is from genome assembly GCA_031400345.1 of Planctomycetota bacterium. GTDB lineage: Bacteria > Planctomycetota > Planctomycetia > Pirellulales > Pirellulaceae > JANNPR01. The sequence continues at coordinate 2,544 of JANNPR010000532.1, forward strand.
GCTCGCGGTGCAGGGTGAAAAATCAGGCCCGCGTTACCCGGGCATTCCCACCACGTGCGACGGCGCGGAGTCGGTCGTGCATGTGGAAGTGAACGTGACCCAAGGAGCGGGCGCTTTCCCCATCACCAGCTCGACCACGATGGGGGGTGGCTACAACTCGGCCGTAATGAACGGCTACAAAAACCTCTGGGGCGATCGACTCCTGTTTGTCGAGCCGGAGAGCGAGCACTCGGCCGCCTCCTTCTGCGAAGGCTTTGCCGCTAGCGGTGGGCGGGTGACGAACTTCACGTCAGGCCAGGGGCTCGTGCTCATGAAGGAAGTCCTCTACACCATCGCCGGTAAGCGGCTGCCGGTGGTGATGAACATTGGAAGCAGGGCGCTGACCAGCCAGGGGCTCAACGTCCACGCCGGGCACGACGACGTGATGAGCGTCGCCGATTGCGGCTGGGGAATGCTCTTTGGTCGCAACGCTCAGGAAGCGGGTGACCTCTGCCTGATCTCCCGTCGCGTGGCGGAAGCTTCCTTCACGCCCTTCTTCTCCGTGCAGGACGGCTTTCTCACCACACACACGGTTGAGAAGGTGCTCCTGATCGAGAAGGAGTTCATGAAGGACTACATCGGCAGCCCCGCCGAGAAACTCATCAACCTGATGGATACCAAGAACCCCGTCATGTCGGGCGTGGTTCAAAATCAGGACTCCTACATGAAGGGGAAAATCGCCCAGCGCTGGTATTACGACCGCATCGCCCCCATCTTGCGGGACGCTTTTGACGTGTTCCACGAG
>JANNPR010000555.1:0-7782 GCA_031400345.1 Planctomycetota bacterium
AATCGTCACTAAAGTAGATCGTAAAACAACACCTTAGAGGATCGGAACGTGCCCGATCTCCAACGAGTTCGACGGCAACAGATTCTGCGTGAAGCGGAAGGCTACTTGGAATTGCTCCTAGCCTTCGCCGATCGTTGGACACCGACCGTCTGTAATCGGAATCGTCTGGCTCAGCGAGTCTTAGACGTCTTGGGACGATTAGATTCGAATTCGAGCCGCCGCGCGCAGGTGCTGTTTTTGCGTGGACAAGCGCTGCGCGTCATGGAACGCTATCTCGATGCCTTGTATCCGCTCGAAGAGGCAGCGAAGTTGGATCCCGAGAATATTCACATTTGGCTGGCTTTAGGATGGTGTCACAAGCGGGGTGGAAGGCTCGATCTTGCCATTCAATCCTTGGAAGAAGCTCTGTCCGTAGACCCCGACGAGGCCATTATTCATTACAATTTGGCCTGTTACTGGAGCTTGGCCAACAACGCCATGCTTGCCGTAACGTATTTGTCGCGGGCGTTTGAACTGGATACGCGTCTTCGCGACCTAGTCCCTCAAGAGTCGGATTTCGACCCGATTCGAAAGAATTCGCACTTCCAAGCCCTTACCAGCGTGGTTGTTTGAATTGACTAGCCTGGTAGTTTGAAGCGGCTAGAGGAGGCATTTTACACCACGACAGTTGACAGCGATTTTGTCGCAGGGTTTACTATCTCAAGCGTTACCCGCCTACTTGATCCCGCCGAAATGCTGAACCTCAACCTAACTGGGCTCAGCCCCACCTCCGAATGTTCGATTCTATTTAATTGTGGAGAACTGAGGATGAAGAAGAGTTTCGTACTCGTGTTTTTAGGCTTGGTCGCTGCCGTAATCATCGGACGGCCCGCTCAAGCCGTTCCCTTATTCAAAAAGAAGTTCGACGAGAAATACGTGAAGGATAGCAGCGACCAAAAATTCAAAGATGCTGCGAAGGAAGCAAACTGCGGCATTTGTCACGATGCCAAGGATAAAAAACTTCGCAATGATTACGGGAAGGCTTTGTCTGAGTTACTCAAGAAAGACCAATTCAAAGCTGCCCGTGAAAAAGCACAGCCAGACGTAGTGAAGAAAGAAATTTTTGACGCCTTTGAAAAGGTGGAAAGCAAAAAGTCGGAAAAAGGAAAGACATTTGGCGAGCTGATTAAGGCCGGTGAGTTGCCTGGTAGCTTCCCCGCCAAGTAGCCTTGTCCCGACGGAATCGCATTGTTCTAAAAAACGGTTGGGGTCAAACCCGACCGATTTTTGTTTCTTGCCTCAGATTCTTGAACGCAGGTGGAACGGCTCCGGGTAGGCGGGACCCTCTGACTCGTCAGATCACGGACCAGAGGTTCGCTGGTAGTTTTCCACCTGTGGGCCCGCCTCAGGCAAGTGCCTCGCGGATTAATTCGCCACCGTCAATGATGTACTGCGGACGCCCCTGAGGGTCCATGATCGTTGAGTGTACAGCATCGATTCCCAACGCATGGAAGAGCGTGGCAAAGACATCCTTATACGTCACTGGCCGCGCGGTTACGCTACTGGCAGTGCGGTCCGTCTGTCCAATGACTTGCCCCGAACGCAAGCCACCTCCCGCCAGTAAGGCCGGGCCGACCTGGGGCCAGTGATGCCTGCCCCCCGTTTTCGCGTCGATGCGCGGGGTCCGGCCGAATTCGCCCCAGACCACGATGACCACGTCGTCGAGCAGGTTGCGTTCGTCCAAATCTGCGACCAATGCGTTCAAACCATGATCCACCAAGGGTAACAGATAGCGCATCCGAGGAAAATTATCGGAATGGGTATCGAAATCGCTAATTGATATACTCACACAGCGAACCCCAGCTTCCACCAATCTTCGGGCTAACAGAAATTTCTTCGCCGAATCAGGTCCTTCGCTGGTGTACGATTGTTTTCCTTCCAGGACCATCCTAGGTGTGAAGCGGTCCAGCGTGCGTGAAGATTCCCGACTCAAGTCCATGGCTTCGGCAAATCGACCGGACGTAAGAATCCCCACTGCCTGCTGGTCGAAGCGATCAAGCGCGTCCATCATTCCACTGGAATCGATGTCGCGGCGAAGACGATCTAAGGCAACGGAAAGAGTTCGACGATCACCAAGTCGGTCGGCGCTTAAGGTGGCATCCAGCGTCAAACTGGTTGCGTGGTCGAGTCCCCGTCGCGCCAGTTCCCCCTTCATTGCCGGTTCTAATTCACGAGCGAACAAGCGGGAAATGTCTGGCCGGAACGCCTGATAAGCTGGGCCTAAAAAACCAGCGCGGGCACTGTTGCGGACAAATGGACGCCCTTGCATTAGATCGACAAACGCGGGAGCCGAATCGTGCGCTGAGCCCTTTAGCTTGGTAACTACCGACCCCATTGCAGGCCGTCCGCCCAGACTCTGCAATTCTTTGTCAGAATAGCCGGACTGGCATTGGAAGGCGTTGTGATCGCCGGCGGATCCGACCAACGATCGAATGAAGACATATTTGTCGGCCGCAGCTGCGGTCTGCGGTAACAGCTCACACACGGCAAGACCTGGAATGCGAGTCGCAATCGCTTGAAAGTCGCCTCGGAATTCGACCGGCGCGTCGGGCTTAGGGTCGATGGTATCCAATTGGGGTGGCCCACCATCGAGATGCACATTAATCACCGCTTTGTGGGAATTACTAATCCCGGCAGCACTTTCGACGCAGAGCAAGTCGGCCAATGTAAGACCGAAAAGGCCGCAGGCCCCTGCGGTCAGGAATTCGCGTCGACGAATTCCATCACAATGGGAATAAGACTTGCCCGTAATTCGCAGCATTGGTTCAATCCCGTGTTTAGCATACTGCCTTCAGCCAGAGTGTCGCTGAGTATATGCCACATAGGGTTGCAATTGAAGGCGAACGTGAAACTATGCGGCAGGACTGCCGCGCCTCAGCGAAAAGGTGGGTAGTGACTGCCCGCCATTTCGCTATAGACGGACTACTATCACGTCTCACGCAGCGCGGTTTTGCGATGTCTTTCGACGAAGATTTACTCGCGGAGTGCTTTCCAGATCGGGCTCCAATCGCGTGGTGAGCAGGTGAATGGCAGCCGATAAGCTCATCACGGTATCTTCAAAATTCTTCGACCCGGCGAGCGCTTGTAAGTTGTCGTTCAGCCGCTGCTCGAGTGTTCCAACCTCACCGGTCGCTTGTGCGATTCGGAGCATCAACTCGCTTTGTTTCATCATCTCGCGCTGCTGAGCCTGCATCAGTTGAGCGTTTTGCGAGAGCATTTCCTGCCATTGTTCGGCGTGGTTCGTGAGCGACGTTTCCAAGGTTTCTAACAGGACTTGGTGGACTTGTTGGCTGGAGTTATCCGTCAAGTGACTCCAGCGCTGATGGGCCGCGTCAATGGTGCTTTGCCAAAGCTGAGCTTGGCGATGGACGAGTTGCTCGTTGCTCTTTATGACCGCTTCCGACATCCGCTGGATCGACTGCAAATGTGGATCGGTACCAGCTCCAATTTCAAAGAACCGGCCGACTAACTCCTGGCTGGCTCTCGCGTCAACTTCGGATAGCAACTGATTTTCAAAGCGTTCGACAAGGAAGAGCATAAACATCAGCACCGTAGACAGCGAGAGAGACTGCGCGGACGTACCAAATTTGAGATACAAACCGGACAGGGTACTGTCCATAGCGCCATGAATATCGGTAGCGATCTGCTTCGCGCTGAACCCTTGTAAGCACTGCATCAGTCCCAATACAGTCCCTAGGAACCCCAGCATAGGGATCGCCCAAATGGTAATTCTGGCCAACGAATAACCGTCCTGTTGTCGACCGGCATCCGAGTCTGCAAGGAATTTTAGCTCGTCATCGAGTCCATGCGCCGAACCCTTTCGTTTCACCAGATCCAATGCGTCATGAAGTCGGCGACCTAGGTACGAGTTTCGCAGACTCGAGGGCAGTTCTCCGAGTTGCTCCAGCAACGTTGCACAGGCAGCGACAGGCTGTCCGCCACCTGGCAGCGATTCCAGCTCAATCAGTTTCAGCGAATGAAGCTGAGCCCCAACTCCCATTGCCAGCCGCACCAAACTGGATAGACCGACAAAAAACAGAAATGTGGAAGCAAATGCCACTGGATGGGCGGCAAAGTATCGATTCGTAAAATCGTTTTTGAGCGGCTCATTGAGAAACAGCGTGTAAAACACGGCGGTTTGAATTAGACCCAGGAAAACAGGCCACCCCAAGTTATTAAAAACCGCTCGCAGGGAATATCGGGTGCTTTTTTGAACCACTTTGAAATCCTTTTCCTGTTTACCCATTGCTAGCATCGGCGCCAGAGCCAGAATTAGCTGGGTTAGGCTGCGGGACAGCTAACCTGTCGGTACGTCCGAGGTGCGGCCTCATGGCTCGTTGCCAAACTCGTCGAGTGTTCTGTTGTTCAACATCGCTATCGTTTAACCCCGAGCCGCAGGCGACGGTCGCGTTGGATCGAACGATAGTCGGCGGACTCGGCATTAATCAATCGGCTTGCCCAATTGATTTGATGAGCAATTAGCCCGCAAAACCGGCGTAATCGCTACAGTCGATGCTGGCGCGATACGAACTTAGTCGCCAATCATGCCTCAGTCGACGCGCGGTCACATTGGGTGGAGGCGTGCGGGGATGCGCGCAGTGAACGGCCGTTCAGAATCGCATGGCGGTGAAACCACCGTCTACGTACAGTGCCGTGCCGGTAATGAAACTACCGGCGTTGGGCGAGAGCAATAGAATGACAGCGCCGATTAGTTCATGCGGTTCGCCGAAGCGAGCCATCGGAGTCTGACGCATCACATTGGCGGTTCGCTCCGCGTCCAGAATCTTGCGATTCTGTTCCGCAGGGAAGAAACCTGGACACAGCGCATTCAGCCTCACGCCCTTGGGGGCAAATTCTCGCGCTAGGTTTTTAGTGAGATTTACCACCGCCGCCTTGGCCGCCGAGTAAGCAAAGACCTTTGACAACGGCAAGTGCGCCGTAACACTACCAATGTTGAGAATAGCGCCACCCTGCGACTGCTTTGCCATTTGCGGCGCAAAAATCTGGCATGCCAAATGAGTGGCCGTGAGATTCGCATCGACGACACGGTGCCAATCTTCCTCGGGGATTTCCGCATACGGCGTAGCAGAATTGACACCGGCACAGTTGATCAAATTGTCCACCCGTCCGTGCTGCTTGATGATCGCCTCGAGCAACTGTTGCAGCGATGCACGTGAAGTGGCATCGGCTTCGAGGAATTCCGCAGCACCCCCCTGTGCTTGGATGGTTGCGACTCGGCGTTGTCCTCGTTCCGCATTGCGTCCAACGACGATGACATGCGCGCCCGCTTGTGCAATCCCATCCGCCAACGCGCCTCCCAGGATACCTGTGCCCCCAATCACGACGGAAACTCGGCCATCTAAACCAAACAATCGATGCAGAAAGTCGGCCGACATGATTTTTTTCCCGCTCGTCAAGCTTCGCGCGGCGGACGACGTTTACTAATCCAATCGGTATGAAACACACCCGGTCGATCGATACGCTGATAAGTATGAGCTCCGAAGTAATCGCGTTGCGCCTGCAACAGATTTGCGGGGAGAAACTCCCGGCGATAACTGTCATAGTATGACAAAGCGGCACTAAAGGCGGGCACTGGCAAACCCAATTGCGTTGACGTCGTAATCACACGCCGCCAAGAAGGCTGTGCGTTGTAGATCGCAGCGCGGAAATAGGGCGCTAGCAAGAGGTTTTCCTGGTTGGGCTCGGCGTTGAAGGCATCTTTAATACGGTCCAAAAACTGAGCGCGAATAATACAGCCTCCGCGCCACAGTAGGGCACAATCGCCGTAGTTCAGCGGCCAATCATTCTCCTTGGCAGCAGCTTGCAGCTGCACGAACCCTTGGGCGTAACTGCAGATCTTCGAAGCGTACAGAGCCTGACGGACATCTTCGATAAATCCCTTTCGTTTGTTTTCGGACGTTGCCATTTCGAAGGCTTCGGTGAGTCCCCCATCCCATGTAATTGTTACTGCCTCGGGGTCTCCCTTGTCGCGAGGATCTCGCAAAATCTCGCTGGCGCGAATGCGAGCTTCCTTAATCGCCGATATACAACGAGCAAAGACGGCCGTGGTTACCAGTGTACTGGGAATGCCTAAATCCAGCGCAAGCTGACTCATCCATTTGCCCGTTCCCTTGGCGCCGGCAGTATCCAAAATCTTATCGACCAGATATCCGCCGGAGAGGTCATCCTTGACGCTGAAGATATCCCGAGTAATTTCAATTAAGTAGCTCTGCAATTCTCCTCGGTTCCAATCGTCAAACACGTCGTAAAGCTTATCGTTACTTAAATCGAGAACCTCCTTCAACACGAAGTAAGCCTCGCATATAAGCTGCATGTCGCCGTATTCGATGCCATTGTGGACCATCTTTACATAGTGTCCGGCACCACGCGGACCGACCCATTCGCAGCAGGGGATATCATTTTTTGGACCGACCTTCGCAGCGATTGCCTGAAATATCGGTTTAATAATGGGCCAGGCCGCCGGGCTGCCGCCAGGCATCAGACTTGGACCTTTCAGAGCTCCTTCCTCACCGCCCGACACACCAGTACCAACAAACAAAAGTCCTTTACTTTCCACGTACTTGGTGCGGCGTTCGGTGTCGGTATAGTGAGTGTTGCCACCGTCAATAATGACGTCACCCGGAGATAACAGGGGAATCAGCTGTTCGATAAGGTCATCGACTGCCGGTCCAGCTTTGACCAACATCATTACTTTGCGCGGCGTCGCGAGATTCTGCGCCAACTCCTGCAACGAGTGACAACCTACGAGATTCTTGCCTTTGCCACGGCCCTTGATCAAGGCGTCGACTTTGTCCACCGTTCGATTGAAAACCGCAACACGGTAACCGCGGCTTTCCACGTTCAAGGCCAGATTCTCGCCCATCACGGCGAGCCCAATCAATCCGAAATCGCAAGGTTGGCTCATGATTCTGTTCGTTTCCTAGTCAAGATTACGCATTCACTCGCCAAGGCGGACGATCTGGCAGGTATCGATCGAATTCATCGATCAGCTGCTGTTGATATTCACCAGCAAAGGTGCCATCTAAAAACCGGTCGATTCCTTCATCGAGTAGCCGCTTCCAGCTAGTCTCTTCTACGCCAGGGTTAATTGGAAAGAATAACGATTGATTGGCTTTTGCAGCCTGAAAATCACCGGGCGCATCACCCACCATCAGTGTATTATCGCGGGCGTACTTGGCGGCATTGACCAGTATCTCTTTCTTAGTGCCTTGCTCTTGCCCGCATATCGCAACGACGTATTGGTCGATGCCGTGCTCGTGCCATTCGGCGCTCAGAGCTTCGAACGGCGTGGCGGAACACACCAACATGTCGGCTTTGCCTTGTAGCTTCTGCAGACACTCGCGAACATTAGGGAAGGGAGGAACGCCGCGCACCATCCCAGCCACCGATTCATTGACCGCTTTTGACCAAGCCAGCGCCTGTTTCAGCGCCGGGTCGCCCGTCTGTTCGACTTTTAGTTGCAGAGCAGGGTTTCCAAGTTTAGATTCTTCTTTGATCCAGCGGCTTAGCTGTTGGGGTACCTCAACCTTCGCACCTCGAGCCGCTACCTCTGGGCGTTTTTGCAACCATTCCAGCGTTTCGACCAAAGCTGGGAATCGATTCGCGCCGCGACTCGTGGAGTACAGATTGACGAACTCGGCGGCCTCCCGAGCGTACTTGCTAATCGCTTGTAGATTATAAAAGTTGATCGTGTTGGGGATGAAGCACTCTTTATGCTTCAGC
>JANNPR010000579.1:0-1702 GCA_031400345.1 Planctomycetota bacterium
GGGAACCGAAGGCCGGTTGGGTGGCCGAGCGGAGGTGCGAGGCGTGGCTGGGACATGGAAAGATCTGACCGACAATGTTAACTCGATGGCCAATAATCTGACAACGCAAGTCCGCAACATTGCCGAGGTCACGACCGCCGTCGCGCGCGGTGACCTGTCACGCAAAATCACCGTCGACGTTAAAGGCGAAATACTCGAGCTGAAAAATACGATCAACACGATGGTGGACCGGTTGAATTCGTTCGCATCCGAGGTAACACGTGTCGCGCGCGAAGTGGGAACGGAAGGCAAATTGGGTGGGCAGGCTGAAGTCAAAGGCGTGGCCGGAATTTGGCAGGACCTCACCGAAAGCGTGAACATGATGGCCGCCAACTTGACTTCGCAAGTGCGCGGCATCGCTAAAGTGGTCACGGCAGTCGCAAACGGTGATCTGAAGCGAAAGCTGACCGTGGAAGCGAAAGGCGAAATCGCCAACTTGGCCGATACCATCAATGAAATGACCGATACTCTGGCCACCTTCGCTGATCAAGTGACGACGGTCGCTCGCGAGGTCGGTGTGGAAGGGAAACTAGGCGGGCAAGCCAATGTTCCTGGCGCTTCCGGTACGTGGCGAGATCTCACGGACAACGTCAACCAATTGGCTGCGAATTTGACCACACAAGTCCGCGCCATTGCCGAAGTAGCCACCGCGGTGACTCAAGGAGATCTGACACGGTCCATCAAAGTTCAGGCTCAAGGAGAAGTAGCCGTTTTAAAAGATAACATCAATGAGATGATTCGAAACCTCCGCGAAACTACGCTAAAGAACACCGAACAAGACTGGCTCAAAACCAACTTGGCTCGGTTTACACGGATGCTGCAGGGTCAGAAAGATATTGTGGATGTCGCTCGATTGACATTATCAGAGTTGGCCACGACGGTCTCGGCGCGGCACGGCGTGTTCTACTTGCTCGAATCGCGCGAAGGGCAGTCCGAACTTAAGATGCTGAGTTCGTATGGTTTTAAAGATCGCAAGAACCTTTCCAATCGCTTCCAACCCGGTGAAGGCCTGATTGGGCAGAGCGTCTTAGAAAAGGAGCGAATTCTTTTGACCGAAATTCCAGATGACTATGTGCGCATTTCTTCCGGATTAGGTGAATCGACTCCACGCAACGTGGTCGTGCTGCCGGTACTGTTCGAAGATGATGTGCGAGCGGTATTCGAGTTGGCATCGTTTCACGAATTCACTCCAACTCATTTGGCTTTGCTCGAGCAATTAGCAGAGAGTATCGGGATCGTGTTGAACACGATTGCGGCCAGCATGCGAACGGAAGAGCTACTCAAACAATCGCGATCGCTTACGGACGAGCTTCAAAGCCAACAGGAAGAGCTTCGTGAAACCAACGATCGTTTGGAAAAGCAGGCGAAGTCGCTGCGCGAATCCGAAGAGTTACTCAAGAGCCAGCGCGAGCAATTGCAACAGACCAATGAAGAGCTGGAAGAAAAAGCGGAGCTCTTGGCTCGACAAAACGAGGAGGTCGACCGTGGGAACACAAGCGCCAGGACGAGACCCGCTCCTACGACATCCGTGCACAGGTCGCCGATCTGACGGTTGCGGTGTCCGATGGGGATCGTCTGACCCTGCGAATGCGTCTCAAGAACGACAACACCGGCTCCGGCCGCCCCGAGCAGGTCGCCGCTGCCCTCGGCCTGCCGCAACCGG
>JANNPR010000580.1:0-1747 GCA_031400345.1 Planctomycetota bacterium
CGGAACCGAAGAGAACGTAGCCCAGCCTCTGGTTCTCAAGGTGACCGTCATTTTTTTCAAGTCCCGGGCATTGCTAGCAATACACGAAGGTGTTACGTCATAGACACTAATAGTTTTGCCGTTGTCATCGCAAGGAATGTGCATAGGATCCATTTGCCGAGCCAGGGAGCCGAGGCGGGTTGTTTTCGACGCAGAGAGGAGAAGCGTCACTCGCATACATGGAGTACTGGCATGGCCTTGACGATGGAAATTTCAAAGTGGGCGAAGGAACAGTTCGACGCCTGTAATCTGGGGGACGTACGGAGAACGAAACGCGCGGTCAAATTTGCAGGCCAAGCGGCGGCAATGCCAGACGCATCTACTCCCAATCAATCGGAGGGTTGGGGCGATTGCAAAGCGGCGTATCTTTTGTTCGGCGCTAAAAAGGTTACGTTCGAAGCTATAACAGCGCCGCATTGCGCCATGACCCGCGCGGTCCCGGCGGGGACCTGGCTGGTGATCAACGACACCACCGAAATCAACTTTGGCTATGACCGGAAGTTCAAGGGTAAAGTAGGACGCGTGGGGAACGCCCAAGCGAGGGGTTTTTATCTGCACACCGCCATGATCGTCTCTGCCGAGAGTGAGGAAATCATTGGTGTGGCGGGACAAGATCTGTACTCGCGTCCTTTAAAGAAAGTCGAACGGGTCAGTTCACTGCGTCGTAAAAACCGCAAACGCGAAACGGATATGTGGGGCCGCGTGATCGATCGCGTCGGGCCGCCACCTGCAGAAGCCAAATTTATTCATGTCTGCGATCGTGGCGCCGACAACATCGATGTTTATTGCCATTTCCTTAAACAGCGGTCCGGCTGGGTAGTTCGTGCGGCGCAGTTGAAAAGACGAGTGCTTAATGCCGATGGACTCGAATGTTCCTTGGACGAACTGGTGCGAGCTGCGGTATTGCAAGGAACCTACGAACTGCAGGTGCTCGCCAACGGTGACCAACCTGCCCGGACGGCGCTGATCGAGGTTCGCTGGGCGCCGCTTGTCATGCCGCTGCCGAAGAATGGTATGAGCCGTTACGTCCGCGACAGCGGCATTACGGAGATTCCCATGTGGGCGGTTGAAGCGCGCGAAGTGAATCCGCCGCGAGGCGTGCAGGCATTGCGGTGGGTGTTACTCACGTCCGAGGAAGTGCGCGGATTTGACGACGCATGGCGGATCATCGAGTGGTACGAGAAACGGCCATTGATCGAGGAATATCATAAGTGCCTCAAGACAGGTTGCAGCGTCGAAGATCGGCTCTATCAAAGCGCCAAGACTTTGGCGCCGGTCATTGGACTGTTGAGCGTGCTGGCAATGCGCTTGTTGCAATTGAAAACGGTGGCGCGTCGCGATCCCGAACAACCAGCGGCGCAAGTGGTCCCCAAAGAGTGGTTAAGAGCGGTGCCCTTGTTGCTGAAGAAACGTCGTCCAATGACGACCGTAAGGGAGTTCTTCCGAGGGCTTGCTCAACTCGGCGGCTTCCTAGGTCGCAAAGGGGACGGCGAGCCCGGCTGGCAAACGATTTGGAGCGGTTTGGAAAAACTGCTACTCTGCCTCCGTGGCGCGGAAATCCTTGCGAAAAAATGTGGGTAAGAATGAGGCCAACGGCCTGGGTTATGCACAGTAATCCGCATTGAAGCCCCAAGGGGGCGGCGCTAAATGGAACCACCATCAATCGAGCCAACGATTTCAACGAATGCCGGCACCGTTTAGGGCCACC
>JANNPR010000628.1:0-7946 GCA_031400345.1 Planctomycetota bacterium
CCGGCCAATCTTAGTATTTCGTTACGCAATTGGAGGATCTAGCGGATTGACGTACGTTTGCAGACTGTTAATACCTCAAAACGGCAACGCAAAAGAACTCTCGATGAAATTCCGCAAAGGCTTGCCAAGATCAGATGACCAGTCTGTAAATCAGACAAGACCACCAGTGACTATTTCTCTACGGGGCGCGGTCACATATTCGAGGCTGTTTTACTCTGCCTCAGGAGTTGGTCTCATCGCGGTTGTCGTCCTTGCCGTTTCGTCTTCAATGAAACCCCATAAGTCATTGAAGGATTCCTTTCCCGATTCTCGACCCTCCGCGATCGAAACCCCGCCATCCCTAGTTACCAAGATCTCTTCTAGCAGCCGTTTCTTGAACACTCGACCTGATGTTGAGTATTTGGGCAGTGCTGCTTGCCGGGACTGCCATGCGGAGCATCACGAGTCCTTTCGCCACACTGGCATGGGCCGATCAATGGCCGAAGTAGATCTTGCGCGAGAGCCACCCGATGCGTCGTATGACCATCCCATCTCCAACCGCCGCTATCAGGTCGTTCGACGGGACGGTCGCATGTGGCACCGGGAACTGCGACTCACGGATGATCCCGAAGAGGTTCTGTTATCGGAATTTCCGGCGAAGTACGTGGTGGGATCTGGACGTCATTCGCTGACGTACCTAGTGGAGGAAGACGGATTCTTGATGGAGTCACCCGTAACTTGGTACACCTCTAAGAAAGCATGGGGGATGTCTCCCGGATACGATCGGCCAATGCATTCGTCGTTTGAACGTGAGGTAGGAGAAGGATGCCTGATTTGCCATGCAGGTCAAGCTGAAACGGTTGGGGGGAGTATGCATCGCATGCATATCGTCCAACCGGAAATTGGTTGCGAACAATGTCACGGTCCTGGGTCGTTGCACGTCCAGCGTCAATCGCAATCGAAACGTGATTCAGTCGCAGAAACCGACGAGGTCGATTACACCATCGTTAACCCGACTCATCTTTCACGCGCTCTAAAGGAGTCGATCTGTGAGCAATGTCACTTGCGAGGCGAAGCAAGCATTACGAGTCGTGGGGTTAGGCAAATCGATTTCCGTCCCGGCTTGCGTCTCGAGGATTTCCAGCAATTTTATCGTTTAGACATGCCCGATCGGCAGATGACCGTAGTCGGCCACGTCGAACAAATGTATCTCAGCGACTGTTATAAAAAGTCGGCTGAATTTACCTGTCTCACTTGCCACAATCCACACGCGGATCTAAAGCCGGAAAAACGATCGGCACATTATCAGGCGGTGTGTCTGAAGTGCCATAGTCCCGGAGAATGTAACGTTGCCGAAGATGTACGTCGCCAAGAAAGTCCGGAGAATCAATGCATCCATTGCCACATGCCTACCTCGACTACAGACATTCCTCACTTAGCATTCACACACCATCGAGTTGGACTCCACCCAAAACGCTCCGTCGGAGGAACACACTCTTCCGACGACGGCAACTCGTCACCCGTTTTAATTCCTTTTCACGATTTAACTCATTTAAGTGAAATGGACCGGAAACGTTCTCTGGGACTTGCCTATCTGGAAGCCGCCATTCAAAAAGAGAACGAGCAACGCCGTCCCATTTTTGAAGAACGTGCTGTACGGCTTTTAATGGAAGTCCGCGCCGGTGGAATGCGCGATGGGATCGTCGATGCGAGACTGGCGAAACTGCGGTTCGACGCCGGTTTGGGCAACGTGCAGAGCTATGCCGCAAGTGCTCTGTCGGACCGAAATCTCGACGGCCAAGACAAATGCCACGCTCTTTTCTTGATGGCAGACGCTTTTTTTTCGCAGAACAGGTATGGTGACGCCCTTTCCATGCTGGACCAGCTAAAGCCTCTGCGACGACACTCGCTGCAATCTTTATTAAGAGCACAATGCGAGAAAGGCCTCGGAAATCACGCTGCGATGGAAGAAGCCTTGCAACAAGCCGTTCGGCTCAATCCGAGCCTTGCGGACATTCATAAGTATCTCGCGCCTATGTATCGTGAGCGGGGCGATTCGAAGCGAGCACATTTTCATGAAAAACGCAGCGAGAAATAATCCGGTTTATAGGGCCATGCTTGAAAGGTTCTGGTTCAACGATTACGGTACCTACTCACGTCACTTGATGCAGAAAAATGGGTTGAGACTCGTCCCCAACATCAGCCAACTTGACACGGGACGTTAGAAACTTTAACTGGACCTTTTGAGCCATGCCCTTGGAGAGGGCTTCGACTCGCTTGTCGGCCCATTCGGTCAAACTGAAACGTTCCAACCAATCCCTAATTTCACGGTCTGCCTTTCTTAGCCCTTTCAGATGGGCGTAGAAAGCCAGCACGTCGCGCACGCGCATTTTTTTGTATAGGCCACGCTCTTCAGGCAAATAACCGATTCGATTGTTGACAACACCCCCGTGCTCGCTGCCCAGAACCACGATGCGCCCCTGATTGGGAAACAGGATTCTCAAAATCATGCGCATCGTCGTCGTCTTACCCGAACCGTTGGGGCCGATGACGCCATAAACCGTGCCCTGGGGGACGACCAGATTCAGTTCATTCACAGCTACGTGACTTCCAAAAGTCTTTGTCACGCCGCTCATTTCAATCGCGTTATTCATATGGCTTCCGACAAAGTTACTTTCGCAGAATCATACCGCGGTGCATTTTGAGGTCCAGCTTCGACGGAAGTGGCATGCCCTGGGCCTCAAAATTGATATCGCCCGTGATTCGCATGTCGGACTGGGATTCAACCGCATGACCGGCTTCGCGGTCGAACAGAATCACGCCAGCGGACTCGGCGAACTTCAAGTCGCTGTCTTTTAGCGTTAGCGGCAAGCCAGCTGACTTTAGGTATCAACGAGCGTTTGCCAAGGACAAACGACCGTTCGATCACGCGTCCGACGCGCTTCGTTCGCTAGAAGTTCGGTTACGTTCCCGATAACACCGCATCTTTCCTTGTTGGCTCAAGTGGATTGGCGCTAACCGTATTTTCGGCCTCGGACAAAATTGCCCGCTGCGAGCGATTCAAAGAGTTGTCACGACCACAAAGCTCCTGTAGTTTTGCAAGTAGTACGAGTGAGTCTTCGGTGTTGCCATGGCGAAATTTTGACATGGCGTGAAAAGCCAGAAACGGTATGCAGAACTCAGGAGAGGCGTCACTCGCAAAATTTACGAGATCGAAAACAACGACGGCATCCGAGAATTGTTGCAATCGATAGTGAACAATTCCTTGCAAACGAATGCCGGAGCCACATCCCCGTTCGACAGATGCTCATAGTGACGAGTAATTGTTGCGTATTTTCAGCGACGGGCCACATGCAAGCGATTATGGTTCAAGCTATTATGCCGTCGCAAGTCGGGCGCCATGTTCAGGGTTCAGAGCTCAAGGTCGGGGTGGCACGTCCCTGAGACGCGAGGAACGAGAATCGAAAAGGGCGTGGCAGGTTCAGAGTTCATGGCATGCCAACCCTGTACCCCGAACGCTCATTTGCATGGCATCAAGCAGAAAATGTGTTAAAACCGATCACATCGCACATAAGCATCAAGCGCAGGTCGCCTCTGTGGAGAATCTTAAGGCCGGGATCTTCCGGATTGCCATGAACACCGGCCGGGATATCCGCCAAACCGCCTGGCGCCGAAGGAGGAAGCCTTTGACAGATAATGAAGGCGTCTTTGAACAGCATGGCGTAGGTCCTGCTGCGCAGCTGGAACGTAGCGAACGGGACCAACTGTTGACGTGCGCGCTGCAGCAACTCCGTTCGGAAGAGCAGGAAGTGTTCCTGCTGAGGCAAAATGGGCAAATGACCTACGAAGAGATCGCCGACGCTCTAGGGATACCCACCGGTACTGTAAAAACGCGTATGCGATTGGCGTTGTCGCGTCTGCGTGAAGAATTGTCAGATTGGTAGCAGTTCACTCCGTAAAAGATTTCCACATGACGGTCCGCGAAGAACTCGAACAACAACTTTGGGAGCTGGTGTATGAACTTCTACCCGAGGCCGATGCGCAGGCATTGCTGTCACGAATAAGGTCGGACCCTGAAGTGGCACGCGCCTATGCCGAAGTAAAGCTAGTCACCGAAATGGTGGGACGATCTGCACGTATCGAAGCAGTCGACGTCAATTGGCGTGCCTTGACTGCACGCACTGACCGCTCGGTAGATATGGACCACGATGTCCCCACTGACGAAAATCGTTTCCCAGTTCGAGCAATGGGCCCGCGCAGCCGCGTCATTGGTGCCGTGAATTGGCTCACTGCATTAGCTGCCAGCGCACTTCTGTTAATGAACTTATATGCCTGGTTCCCCCAGAGCCAACGGCCAACCACCGTTGTGGCATTGCACGAAACGGAGTCAAAGGCCAGGCGCGAGATCATTACCACCATCGTAGTGCCGTCGAAACTCGAGCCAAACGTATATAATCAAATCGCGATTTCCACGGTAGATCGCGACGGAGGACCGCAGTCCGTCGCCTTAAACGTCACCTGGCTCGACGATCGGGGACAAGCTCAGTTTACCGAAACAACAAAGACCGATCGATTTGGTAATGGCAGTTTCGGTCTACCGCCAAAACGGATCAGTTCACCCGGACTGTTAGTTGTCCAATCCCAGGAGTCGGGCGGATCGCCGGCCGTTAAGGCAAATCTCGAAGTTGATTCCGCCAAGTTCGTGACTCACTTGACCACAGACAAACCCGTATATGAGTCGGGTGAGACGGTACGATTTCGTTCACTCTCCCTGTCTAGGTTGAACTTGGCAGCCGACAGGGAATTGCCGGTGCAGTTTGAGATCCAAGACGCAACGGGAAAAAATGTGCCAGAATCAAAAGTAGATCAGATGACTCAGCACGGGGTGGCCTCCGGCGCTTTCGAAATACCGTCGCCGACGTCCAACGGCAAATTTGCGGTCGTCGCAAAAAGTCCATCGAATGAGTTTGCCGAGCAGAGACGTGAGTTCTTGGTATTTCCGTTACGTCGTAGCAGCCTCACTTCAAAGCTGGAATTTGACCGTGTCAGTTACTCGCCGGGCGATCCCGTGGTCGCCCATTTTCGCGCGGTTCGAATGGACGGTCAGTTTGTTGCCGGTGCGTCCACACGGGCAACTGCGTACGCCGATGGACAAGCATTCTTCGTCGGCGCCGATGAAAAGTCGGATGAACGCGGCGGGGTTCGTCTTAGTTTTCAGGTGCCGTCGGATCTCGACAGTCAAGATGCCTCGCTGGTCGTGACCGTGGACGATAGCGGCACGTTGGAATCCGTTACCAAGCCGATTCCAATCGGTAGTGCAAGTTTTGACATAGATTTCTTTCCTGAAGGTGGCGAGTTGGTTGCAAACGTCGCCAACAGGGTCTATTTCTTTGCCCACGATGCGCAGCGAAAACCCCTCCATGTCGTGGGAGAGGTGATGACCGACGATGGGCAGGTAGCTGCAAGTTTTGAAGACCAATACGAAGGCATGGGAGTTTTCTCGTTAACACCTACAATCGACAAGAATTATGCCGTTCGTGTTCAGCAGCCGGCCGATTCGAATTTTGTGGCAGTGATTCCACCGGTGAGGGAAGGACCGTTTATTGCAATCAACGCCGGTGCCGGAATTTTTGGTGCCACGGATCCGATTGTGCTGAGCCTGCAAGCGGGACAACCCGAAATGAACCTTGCCCTGACTGCCAGCTGCCGCGGGGCGATGGTGGGCCATTCGCTCGCCAAAATATCCGGCACGACGGGATCTCAGTCGGTGGAAATTCCACTAAACAATATCGCCTCAGGTGTAATCCGCGTAACGGTATTCGACGCCGACGAGCGGCCACTTAAACCGATTGCGGAGCGCCTTGTGTACCGGCATCCGGCGCAGAAGCTGACAGTGGAAATCGGGAATCAGCCGACCACGTATTTTCCAGGTCAATCCGTGGACTTGGCATTCGCCGTCAAGGACGAAACTGGACAGCCTTCAGTCGCGGTACTTGGAATTTCGGTGGTTGACGAGGCGTCATTGCACCTTGAGGAAGATCCTTCGGCGAACATGTTGACCCGATTTTATTTGTCGGGAAATTTGCCGCGTGCCAAACAGTTAGAAAACTCGGATTTTTACCTGTCCGATGATCCTAAGGCCGCACCCTCTTTAGATCTGCTGTTGGGCACTGTCGGATGGCGGCGACTCGGACATGTCGATCAAGTCCTATTGGCTGAACGGTATTTTTCAAAGTCCGCCGGTCCGGTTGAACTATTTGATGAATCTCAGGCACCGCTGATCATTGACAACGGGTCCTCGGTAATGGAGCGAGAATTGAGTCGCATGAATGACGTGCCCTCGCATGACAAAGCATCGATCATTGCTTCGGAGCTCCGGGAAGGCCTAGCGAGAGTTACGTTGGTCATCGGAGTTTCGCTGGCAATTTGCGGACTCGTCTTACTCGCACGAGTGAAGCATTCCCGTCTACCGAAAGCAGCGCCATCGCTTGTATGTGGAGCGATTTGCATCTGTTCTGCCATGGTCGCGACTTGGAAGCTCAATTCAACGAGAGTCGCTGCTACGGGTACGATCGTCGATTCGAAACCTTTTTTACGTTCGTCATCCAAAACACGGGTCGAGCGATCGCCCGACCTATTGGCGAATGCAAAGGAGGGTCGGGCGCCAAAGTTTCCTCTTGCGGCAAGTGATGAATCAGGTGCCGTGTTACCAACGGAAACTCTCGCCGACAACATATCGGAAAGCCCGCGGTCGGTCCTAGGACAAGATGCGAGCACTGCGGAGGTGCCCCAGTCGCGGGCGGCGAAACAGGACACAGCAGCACAGGACACGGCACAGAACACGCCTGCGGACGCGCTCCAGCCGACCGGGAAAAACCTCGGTAGGTCCAAAGGCTCCGCGGTGCCGCCGGATTCGTCGCCCGCCGCTCCGACCACTTCTCCTTTAGAGTTTAAAAGAGCGGCAATGGGTGACCCTGCTCCGCCGGCAAGACAACTCACAGAAGCAAGCGAAGTCAAAGAACAACGGATGTCCGAGTACCTGGTTCGTCAGTATTCGCATCTGGGCACTCCTCCAGGGCCGGGTCGCTCGGATTTCGCTCACACCTTACTGTGGCAACCTTTGATAGTTACCGACCATAACGGACGAGCCCAAACCTCGTTCCAATTAGCCGATGCCGTGACTAACTATCGGCTTCGTGTTGACGTTCATGGAAATGGACGCATTGGCAGTCACGATGAGTCGATTCAAGCTCGACTTAGACTATTTGCCGAAGCCAGACTGCCAGCCCTCCTTACAGTCGGTGACGTGGTTGAGCTTCCCGTCAGCGTGTCGAATCAAACCAACGAACTGGCGTCCGCCATCGTGACGATTCAGCCGCCTGATTCTTTGCGTACGATCGGCGCGTCCAGCGTTCCGATTAGCGTCTCCGCGAAAGGGAAGTCGATCGTCTATGTACGACTCGAGGCGAGTTCTGCCAGCCAGCCAAAATCCGTGGCTGTGAAGGTGGTAGCCGGCGAACTGAACGATCAACTTGAATTGCCAGTGGGAGTTCGACTGCCTGGAGGGCCAGTTGCGATCGAGGCAGAGGGATGGTTGCGGGGTGACGGAAGAGTTAGTTTCTCGCTACCCGCATCCTGGAACCCGCGGACAAACCCCGTCGATGTCCAAATCTACACGAACGATATTGTTGAGCTGCAGGGAATTGTGAATCGACTTCAGGAAGCTCCTGTGGTTCATTTAGAAACGGATACAGTCGAAGAAATTGACCGGTTAGTAAATCAAGCAACCGCCGAATCGGGTCGTGCCGAACCTGAACTCGTGGCTTCTGTTCGCGATCTTCGCCATCGCCGTGCTCTCCAAAAGAATGAATCAAGAAGTGCGCCGGAGATCGAAGGACTTACCCAGCACATGCGAGCTCGAAAACAAATAGCAACTGCGAAAAAGACGGTGCGAGAAGTTGACGATT
>JANNPR010000589.1:0-6121 GCA_031400345.1 Planctomycetota bacterium
ACCTGCAACCAATTCCGCTGTCTTCCAAGGTTGACCCGAGGCCGCGTGATTCAGGTCATACCGTCCGTCAGGCAGGAACGAGATATCCAACTCCGCGCGATAGTTCCAGTGATCGAACACGGTTTTTGAGGTGTTTTGATCGACGATTTGCACGCGGCGAGGAAGGGTGCCCTCGAACGTGATCGGTTCACGCAACGGAGCCGGTTGATTTATCGGAGCAGATCCGTGCGCTAGCATCTCACGTGTTTCGAGAAATTCGAGCTGCAGTGGACGCCGGGCCCTTGAGCACGCAGGGCGACGAGCGCGACGGAAAATACGTGAAAAGAGATTTTTCAACATGCAACCGCGCTTGCGCCCTCACCTTGGCTGGACCATGGGCAGGTTACTCTCCACGGAATTACCGAATCGCCCACACGGAGCTCAATCGGTGAGCTACTTCAAACAATCCGAGTGGGTTGCGCCGCTCAGATTTTATTTTCCCAGCCAGGACAATAGAGTCCGACAGACCCTAGCTTCCCAACCGTCGAGGGGCGGGATGGTAGTGGAACGTAGCCTGTGCGGCAATTGCAGTCGGTAGCGAGTTAGAAGATCAGAAGATGAATAGGCGACGAGATTGATGATAAAGCGTTCAAAGATGGGCAAGTCAACCTACGATCGCTTACTACCTATCAATTCGCGAGTTGAGGCAGGAGAGATCGGGCGGTTTAAAGATATGTACCGCGTTTCTCGGCGGGTCGACTACAGCCAGTCGTCCGTCTGAAAGAAACCGCGCTTGCGAGACATACTCTAACGGGAAGTCTAGGGTTGCCAGACATGTCTTGGCGAAATCATCGCGGATGAATGCAACCGTTCCACTAAATCCGCCGCCGACGAGTAAGATTCTTGACGGAGGATCATAAGTTAGCATGGTCGGGGTTCCGATTCGCAGTTCGTCACTCTCCAGCCCCGCGTTTCCCGTGAACGCGCCGTAATGATACTCCGTATCTGCGTTCAGGCCCGCTAAGCGTTGGACAGAGCCATCGGCAGACAATCCCCAGAGTCCACTGCGGTAGAGATCGCTGACGACGATTCGTCCGTCACCCAGCACTGCCACAGACTGTGGTAGACCGAAGGAAACTGTCGCAATCGTGGTCATTTCTTCGGTCGATCGGCTGGCCTCGCCGCGTCGAACCAGTGTGGAGCCTGTAATCCATGCAGGGTTCACATACCCCGCATAATGCACCGGCTGTGGATCCCCCATCCGCCAGCGATAAATGCCTCCGGAAGCCTGATCGACGAAGTACAGCTCGTTTCCACGGATATCGAAGCCGACGATGCCATTGATAAAGCTCCATTCCGTGGGCCAGAAAAGCTGACGAACCGTATCTCCTTCGACGACCAAAATCCGGCGATAGAAGTGGTCTGCGATCCACAATCGGTCGCCGACGACGCGAATCTCGCTGGGATACCCCAGCGATATATCCAAACGAGGAACGTCAGTGGACTCGTTGCGCGACGCGATTCCATTTCCAACAAACCTCTCTAGCGTCTTATCGAGCAACGAGTAGCGCATGACTTGATGAGAAGAATTCGCCACGATGTATAGATTACCGGCTTGTTCCGCCACGGAAACTGGGCCAACGAATGTGGTATTGGCATGAGCGCCTAATTGCTGTTTCGTGATCAGGGTAAGGTCGCCGCCTAAGGCGTAATGGGCCAAGTTGAATCCATCGGCGTCGACCAACAACAGTTGCCCCGCTGCGGTGATTGCTGGGTCACTCGTTCCAATCGCAGTCAAGTATGCAACGTTGTCGCCCGCGTACGTCTCACGGAGGAAGCGGCAGGGCCGCTCGCCAGGCTCGTTATCAAAACTCATCTGTACTTCGTAAACTAATCTTCGGCTAGCAGAAATGACAACAAATCGATCTACCGACGGAAGATACCTCGCGCCATGAATGCTATCGTCGGTGCGGAATAATTGATTGAAACACTCGGAGCCTTGGGCGGTTTGATCAGCGGAATTCAGCCACAGGATGCCGTTAGGTTCTCGGACGATGAGTGGTTCACCGCGATAAACATCCAGATCGCGCACATCGCCGCGCCACAATAGCGTTACGGTTCCTTCGACCAAGTCGGCGCGATATAGATATCCATCGCCATAGAAGAACAAGGTTCGGTCATCGCGCAGAACCAGTTCATCAATTTTGTACGCTTTGAGATTGGAAAGCGTGGTCTGGCTTCCAAACGAACTCAGCCGCTCGCTACCCGCTCCTCCTACGACTGAGAATTCACCGTTGGCCCACTTGAGCAAATGCCCTTTCGCGGACGCGACATAGATCTCTCCGGCGGAATTCACGACGAACTCGCCCAAATGACCATATTCCGCAGGCGCAGTAAGGAGAGTGTAGGTGAAGTCCGGCTTTTCAAATCGCACGATTGAATTTGACTGATCAAAGGTCAGATAAACCTGGTTCAACGTCTCATGCGCTGTGTTAAAGTAAGTGAAATTCAGATCCGAACCGGAAATGGTGTGGTCCAGTTCAAGTGGCACAGTTCGTAGTGCACTGGCTAAGCGAAACACAGTGACGACGTTCGTGGCCGGATCGAAGCGTGTGTTGAAGCCGAACTTTTCCGCCAAGATCCGAATTGGAAAAAATAGCACTCCGTCCTCAAGCAACGGGGCCGCTGGCAATTCCACCGGATGCGCATCCGTGGGTGAAGTAATAGACTTTCTTCCGACACGCCACTCCACCGTCTTCCCGTCACAGACGATTTGATGGGCTGCGGTACCGGCCTGGTATTCACAGCGCAGCGCGCTTGCGAATTTCTCCATCGCGACAAACTGGTACTGTCCGAAGCTTCTCAGGTCCGAGCGAGCGGGCATCCCAACCGGCAGTACCAGGCGCGTTTCGAAGGGGATTGGTGGAACGTCGTAAATCATTGAGGTGCCAAAATGAAAGACCTCAAAATTTTGACTGGGGGGAGCAATTTGCACCGTCGCGTTTGGCCCAGTCGGAATACGCAAAGTTGGACGATAATGCCAGGCACTGAATTGAGGTGCTCCGTCCTCCAGGACATTTACGTAGAAAGCCGGATGGTTTCCCAATTCCCCCCAATCCATGTCAAGTTCGTTTCCAACGCGCTGTAGGAAAACGCGGCCGGAGGGGAGTCGGGTGTCGGTATAAAGTTGGCCAGCCACCCAGGTCTCTCCCGACGCGGCGTGTGACACGTTATAGCGGCCTTTGGGCAGCTGCGCGATTTCGAACGTCGAGCGATAGTGCCAATCATCGAACAGGAGTTCGGACGTAAAGGCATCCACAATCTGCACCCGACGCGGTAAAGTGCCGTGCAGAGTAATGTTGGGGACGACCGGCGCAGCCTCTCGAAACGAAAAACTCTGAAAGTCGTGACTAGGCGCAGCTATCCGTAAATTCACAGGACCTTGAGACACTTGCCACTGCAGCACCGGATGATAGTGCCAGGCATCGAAGAGTTTGTTCTGTCCTTGTGTCACCTCGACCTGAAAGGCCGGATAACTCCCGAGCCTACCCCAATCGAATTCGAGCGTATTTTCATCAACATTTCGAACCAGCAATCGGCGGGACGGTAGCTGCACGCCTGCAACCAATTCCGCTGTCTCCCACGGTTGACCCGAGGCCGCGTGACTCAGGTCATATCGTCCGTCAGGCAGGAACGAGATATCCAGCTCCTCGCGGTGGTGCCATTGATCGAACACCGTTTCCAAGGTGGTTCGATCGAGGATTCGCACGCGGCGAGGAACGGTACCCTCTAATGTGATCGGTTCACGCAACGGGGCCGATGGGCCCGTGTCAGATGTCTCGTGACCCGCAGGCGAACGCACTAGTGTGATCGATTCACGCAACGGTACGGTCGCGGCGAATGTAGGGAGTTTTGTCTCAGCCGGATCAAGGGGTTTGACTCTTGAGCGGGCAAAAAGGTTGGCAAGAGTAATATCAATATTACCTCCCGCTAGCATTGCCCGTGGTTCGAGTATTTCGACCTGAAGCGGACGACGGGCAGTCGAGCACACAGAGCGACGGGCGCGGGAGCGAATCAAGGAAAAGAGATGGTCGAACATAGACCGCAATCGCCTAACATATAGCTAGACCAAGGTCCGGTCACACGCGACCGGACTACCGAATTCCATGCTGATTGGTCAGTAGGCTATGTCAAACGATTCAAATGGATTGCGATGCTTTCGTCCGTTATTGCAACCCGAACAACGATGACTTGCAGACTCTCGCCGTAAACGCTCGTGGCGTGGAATGTCCGTGAAATTCGGATTGTGCGGAAACCGCAGTCTGTACGGCTATTCGTTCGAACTTGTTTCTATGGCCGATCGTAGTATACTCGCGGTTATTCTTTCTCGGTTCGTGCTGCAGCTATGTCACGTATTCGGCTACCCCTGTTGGTATTGGCTCTAGCGGGCGTCCAAACGACGGTCGGGGCTATTGCTGTTGCGACGCATTCGACGCTCCATCGGACACCGTCGCAGGATCGATGGCAATCTCATCATTGTGGCCACGAGCATCACTCAAACCACGAATCGAGTCTCCCGGCGGAAAAGCCTGATAGTCACGAGTGTCCGGTCTGCGAGTTTCTAGCGCAGCCGGTAAATCGTGTCGAATGTGAAATTGAGTTAACGACAAGTGAGATTGGTACTCCGATCTTGATCGTGTATCAGCAGCTATCTGCTGTTGGTTCCTCTTTGCTACCTCCAGTTCGCGGTCCACCGACAGTTTGCTAGTGCGTCCGTCGCAATGTCTTGTCGATGTGGGTCGACAGCCGCTACGAACACTGGATTTACCTGTTGGCGCCTGCAACAGCGCACGCGCCACACCGCGAACAACAAACAAGGTAAGCAATTCTGCGCATTTGTATGCGCAGTTCTATGGAGGAATTAACCGTGAAAACGTGTCCCCGCCGAGGATTTACACTAATAGAGTTGTTAGTCGTAATCGCCATAATTGGAATTTTGGTCGCTTTGCTGTTGCCTGCCGTTCAGGCGGCTCGCGAGGCTGCCCGACGAATGTCTTGTTACAACAATCTGAAACAAGTCGGACTGGCTCTGCATACTTACCACGACCTGCATCGTAGTCTGCCTCAAGGTTGGATGGGGTTCGAACCGGGTACGCAGATCCCTAATCCCGAAGGAGAACCGGGGTGGGGTTGGGCGGCGAAGTTGCTTCCGTTTCTGGAGCAACAAAACGTTTCTCAAAATATGATCCAAGATTGGCTGCCGATCACCGACCCGGTGCATGCACCGGTGCGACAACATTATCTACCAGCATTCCGCTGCCCCTCGGACGCAGGGCCAACCGAATGGACTTTGATGCAACAGTCGAATCCGAGTGTTGTTCTGGCGCGACTTTCAGTGGCGAACTACGTCGGGGTGCACGGGACAGTCGAACTCGAGGATTGCGAGGGACTCGGCCCCGGCGTCATCTGCAAGAGCGATGGTGTGTTTCATCACCTGAGTTCGATACGGTTTGCCGACGTAACCGATGGACTTAGCAATACGATTGTGGTGGGCGAACGGGCCTCTCGCAAGGGAAACTCAACCTGGTTGGGGATGATACTAGGGGGCGAAGAGTCGATGGCGCGAATCCTGGGGATTACGGATCATCCACCCAACGCGGCTGGAGGGCATTTGGATGATTTCAGCAGTGAACATCCAGCCGGTACCAATTTTGTGTTGGGTGATGGTTCGGTTCGGTTGGTCACGGAAACCATCGACTTGAACGTCTACCGTGCCTTGGCAACTCGAAGTGGCGGTGAAGTTGTGGGTGATTTTTAGGACGAAGGCTCGATGCCAAGCGAAGGAACACTAATCGCTAATCGGAATCAGCGAGGGGCAGCGTCGATCATTCTTCCCGCGTTTTCCATCGAAGGAGCGAAATTCAAAGAACCCTATCCGCCGGTAATCGTGACTCATCCAGATCCGTGTCGATAAGTGAATGGGTAAGTGTGCCACTGGCCGCCGCCGGAGTTGGCATTGATGCCAGCAAGACCTTTTCGGCGGCAAGCCAGTGCTGAGCATCATAGGGCAGATTGACTTCAGCACTGCCAACGAACGGGCCGTCGCGCAATCCAGCGAACGCCGGCGGCTGCCAGTCGCACA
>JANNPR010000710.1:0-9272 GCA_031400345.1 Planctomycetota bacterium
ATCGTGCTCACCAAGACCAAGGAAATCTCCATCGAGCGGCACTCGTCAACTCACCCTCGATAAGTTTCGCGCAACCGCGCACCGTCATCTCGGAGTCCGTGCCTGCTTTCGCGAGCCAACGCCGGTCCAGTTGCCATCGGATCAGCGCGACTAGACAAGCAATCGCCATCGTTATCAGCGGAACTCGATAGTCCCACCAGGCTGGGCCGTTGTGACTTGCCGCGATGACAGCGCCTAAAGCGGTGCACGTGGCGTTGCCCAGCACCAATGCGGTGAAAGCAAAACGGCGAAATGTAAGGACCGCACTCCACCAAGGCCTGCGCGTGGCCACGTAGATCATGGCCGAGCAATAGAGTGAGCCGATCCCGGCATAGGTTGCCGAAATCTCGCAAGCGGCCACCAATATTGACGGAAATGTATCGCGCCACACGGACGCGGCAGCCGCCGCGAACACGAGCGGCAGATACACGCCAAATGCCATGGCTTCGCGGCTAAGCCAACTGGTGCGCCATCCAAGCCAGGCGCGATAGGCTTGCAGTGGGCGCCCGAGATGTAACAACGCGAGATTCGCTCCGACGAAGCCAATTCCCGCCGCCAAACTGTTTAGGATCGCGCGGCTCGGTTCCTCTGGCAACCAGCCCAACCAGAAGGTAAGCCCGTGCGCCACCGCCAGAATTCCTACGCTCATTTGAGTCAGTACGAGCATGAATATGAGCGGCCAATGCGCATCTGCGGCCTGGAATTGATCGTGGTCACCGGCCACTACGGCGACATCGGACGACCCTGCGCTGCGATACGTCGTGCTCGGAATGGTGAACGTCGGATCCGGAGCAGTCGGCACGAAAACTCTGCTTGTGGCTCGCGCTGCCAACACCTCTTGAGAGATGATTCGGATCGCGATCGCACTGTTCGGACATCCTTGCACGCAAGCCGGCAGTTCGTTTTCAGCCAGCCGCTGACGGCACATGTCGCACTTGCGCACGATTCCACGAGACGGGTTATAGGTCGGCACTTCGTAAGGGCACATGAGAATGCAGTATTGGCAACCGAAACATTGGTCATCGAGGTGCCGCACGATGCCAGTGGCGGGATCTTTCTCGTAGGCTTGCGTGGGGCAACCTGCCAGGCAGGCGGGCTCAACACAGTGATGACAAGCGGTTGTGACATGCTGCAGCACTGGTAAGTCCAGATCGACGCTTTGAAACAAGCCGACGCTGCGCCATGTTTCGTCCTCGTCCAGGCCGTTCAGGCGATGGCAAGCGGTGACGCAAGCTTTGCAGCCGCTGCACAGTTCAAGATCGACTTCAAAGGCGTATTGTTCGCCGGGCCCGGGGGACGTAAGAGGAATCAACTCGCGGTATTGAATCTCCGACGAATTTTCGTGCTTGGAATCGTGCCATAGTGCGAACTGATGTACGGCACTCAAGTCCTGCTGATCGTGCAGCAGCGCTTTGAGCAGTCGTGCGGTATCGGGGGTAGGAATCGAGGTGGCCGACATGAAAGCGCCTTAGGTCGCAGGCACGAGTTCGGATTGCATCGACCCGGCAAATGTTGGTACGGGCGGCGGCGCTTCTCGGTGCGTTTTGATCACCGCGGCCGGCGAT
The DNA here is from genome assembly GCA_031400345.1 of Planctomycetota bacterium. Lineage (GTDB taxonomy): Bacteria > Planctomycetota > Planctomycetia > Pirellulales > Pirellulaceae > JANNPR01. Next base: position 1,605 of record JANNPR010000710.1, read on the forward strand.
TCATGTTTGCGGTGGTCTTGCGATTCGAGGAAGGAGATTAGCTTCTCGCGAAGCGAGTCGTAGCGCGGATCGGACATCAGCGCATGCCGATGGCGTGGGCGCTCAAAGGGAACATGCAGGATATCTCCCACCCGCGCATCCGGCCCGTTCGTCATCATGGCGACGCGATCGCTCAACAACAGCGCCTCGTCGACATCGTGCGTGACCATCACGGCGGTTTTGCTATCTTGCGTCCACAAGTCGACAAGGATCTCCTGCAATTCCAACCGGGTGATGGCATCCAGCATTCCGAACGGTTCGTCGAGCAGCAGCACCTTGGGATGCAACGCGAAAGCGCGGGCAACGCCGACGCGCTGCCGCATGCCTTGCGACATCTCGGACGGGCGCTTGTGCAGCGAATGGCCGAGTCCGACCAGCCTCAGGTAGTGCGCGGCAATATCCTGGCGCTCGTCGCGTGTCTTGTTTTTCCCAAACACCTCATTCACGCCGAGTAGTACATTCTCCGTGGCCGTCAGCCACGGCAACAAGCAAGGCGATTGAAAGACGATTCCGCGGTCCGTGCCTGCCGAACTAATTTCGCGATGGTCAATCATGATGCCGCCGGATGAGACCGACGTAAGTCCGGCAATCATCGACAGCACGGTAGACTTTCCACAACCAGAATGGCCGATCAGTGAGACGAATTCACCTTGTGCCACCGTAAGATTGAAATCCGAAACAACCATCGTTTGCCGGCCACCGGACGCGGGAAATACCTTCGAAACTCGCCACAGCTCCAAGTAGCGCGAGCTCATACCAACACCTCCTCGAGCGCTGGAACCTGGGGCGGATCCAAGTCCCCTCTCCCCCGACACGTTAGGGTCTGGGGAGAGGGGGCTTGTGCCTGGCGCGTTGGTCGTCCTTGTGCGACCAGATAGTCGAAGACTTCGTTCCGCAGCCGCTTGAACCGCTCGTTGCGGTTGAGCATGCGACGATCGCGCGGGCGATCGATATTGACATCAAAGCATGGGCCGAGCGTTGCCGGCGGGCCAACCGTCAGGGGAATCAGCCGATCCGCCAGGAGTATTGCTTCGTCGACGTCGTTGGTGATCAGCACCACGGTCTTACGTTCTTCTTCCCAGATGCGAATGATCTCGTCCTGAAGTGTCGCCCTCGTCAGCGCATCAAGTGCGCTCAGCGGTTCATCCATCAACAAGATGGATGGATTCATGGCCAGTGCTCTCGCGACGGCCACGCGCTGTCGCATGCCGCCCGAGAGTTCACTGGGCCGCTTATCCTTCGCTGGCCAGAGGTTCACCATCCGTAGGTAACGCTCGACGTGCGCTCGCTGCTGCCGATCCGGCCAGTCCTTGAATACCTGCGCCACTGCCAGCAGCACGTTGCCGAACACTGTGAGCCACGGCAACAGCGAATAGTTTTGAAAAATCACACCGCGGTCTGGTCCGGGGCCGGTGACCGTCCGGCCTTCCAATTGAATCGTCCCTGCGTCCGGGGCGATCAACCCCGCGATCATGGACATGAGGGTCGTCTTGCCGCAACCGGACCGCCCGACGATCGCGACGAATTCGCCGTGTTCGATCGAGAGATTGATGTTGGTGAGCACTTTGGTGCGCGCATGGTAAGAGCCATAGCCCTTGCAGACGCCGCTGAGTTCCAGCAAAGCCATAACGGTGGTTCCTTTTAAGCGGTTTTCAGGCGCACTTCCACTAAGCCCATTAGTCGATCTAGCGCGAAGCCGACCAGGCCAATGGTGAGAATGCACAGGATGATGTGCTCGTAGATCAAACTGTTGTATTCCTGCCACAGGAAGCCACCGATACCCGGCGCACCGGTGAGCATCTCGGCTGCCACGATGACTAGCCAGGCGATACCCATACTGAGGCGGAAACCGGTGAACATGTACGGCAGCGTTGCCGGGAGCATGATCTTCGTCACCATCTTCCAGCGCGACAGGTTCAGCGATCGGCCGACATTGAGGTAGTCCTGCGGAATCGCCCGCACCCCGACTGCGGTATTCACGACGGTTGGCCACATCGAGCAAATCGCGATCGTAAACACTGCCGCAGGCTGTGACTTCTCGAACAAAATCAGACCAAGCGGAAGCCACGCGAGCGGCGAGACCGGACGCAAAATCTGCAGGATCGGGTCGAGCCCACGCGTAATTAGCTTGGACGTTCCCAGCAGAAATCCGAGCGGAACACCGAGCAGCAGCGCAATCGCATAGCCCTTGGCTACCAGCACCAGCGAGTACCAGGTAAATCTCAGAATGCCTTGGTCGAGTTCGCCACGCTTTGCAAACGGCTCGAGCAGGTAAGGCTTGCTCACCTCCCAGGTTTTCAGCGGAGTTGGAAGACTGGGTGCCCAGCTGGCGCTTGAGAAAGTCCACAGTGCCAGACAAGCGCAGATCCCGAGCAATGGCAGCACGAACCAGTCAAAACGAAAAATGTGATTCGGCATCCTGCGGCGCTCCTGTTAGTTCTTGCGGCTGTGAACGGCAAACGACAATGCATATTCCTCAGGCTTTGCCGGATCGAAAGTAGCGCCATCAAACAGTGTCTCTGGGTCCTGATTAGCCCCGCCGTGTTGGTAACCGATCTCCTTCATCGATTCTTCGTATAGGTCGGGACACATCACCTTCTGAGCGATACGTTCGTAATCGATAGGCAGGTTTTGACTCGGCTCGAGCATACCCCAGCGGCGGAACTGGCTGAGAAACCACTTGGCATATTTGAGTTGCGGATAGTTGCAGTTGCGTTGGCTGAAGATCATGTAATTGGGATCATCCATCTCGCGGTGATCGCCATAGTCGTAATGCCCTAACATGCGACCGAGAATGATCTCCTTCGGGCAATTGATGTAATTGGGCTTGCTGACGATGTCGCATTGCTCTGGCCGGTTGTTCATGTCGTCCAGCCAAACGCTGGCGTCATGCAGCGCCTTGAGAACTGCTTTAACAGTCTTGGGATTCTTTTCCGCGAATTCTTCTGTGAAGGCGCAGACCTTTTCGGGATGATCCTTCCAAATTTCCTGCGTCGTGATGGATGTGAAGCCAATGTTGTCGGCAATGGCGCGTGCATTCCACGGTTCGCCAACGCAGAAGCCGTCCATCTTGCCGATTTTCATGTTGACGATCATCTGCGGCGGCGGCACCGTGACGAGTTTCACATCCTGATCAGGATTCAATCCGCCAGCAGCGAGGAAGTAACGCATCCACATAGCATGCGTCCCCGGTGGAAAGGTCACGGCAAATGTAAGCGGCTCTCCCTTGCGATTGGCTTCGTCCGCCAACGGTTTGATTGCCTTAGGATCGGCCGCCACCTTGCCCTTCCAATCGGCCTTCAGTGTGATCGCCTGGCCGTTGCGATTGAGGAGCCATGGGGCAATCATCGGCCGAATCGGCGCTCCGCCCAGTCCAAGTGTGGATGCGAGTGGCATGCCGATCAACATGTGCGTCGCGTGTAGGTCTCCATTTGCTAGCGAATCGCGGATCGCCGCCCAACTCGCCTGCTTGGCGATCGTTGCTTCTATGCCATATTTGGCGAAGAATCCCTTCTCTGCCGCGATCACTAGTGGCGAACAGTCCGTTAACGCGATGATGCCAATTCGTAGTTGTCGCAGTTCTGGTTCTTCGCCGGCGCTCGTGCCCGCTGGCGCCGGAATCGACGCTGCCGAGAACGAGGACTCTGCGGAGTCACAGCCGATGATGCTGACCGCACCCATGGCAGTCGCAACGCCGCCGAGGAATTGTCGACGATCCATCCCTGTCGATAATAACGAGCCGGTTTTTGCCGTGCCGCGACGTAAGCTCATAGGTTTGCTCTCGTAGGACTCGAAGACCTGGGCCAATGTTGCTCTGCCAGAGATGTGCAACAGCGGTTTCGCAAACGCAATGCCGGAACGCGTGCACGACAAGAATGTGCCCTCGCAGCCGCAAAAGACCATGAAATGCCGGTCGCCCGCGTTAGGCAGAACAGGATTGGAATAGGGCTGTCGCCCATGACTGCGCCTGAAGACAGCATGTCCTGCTCCAGCCGAGGCAGAACTAGGCGATGAGAGTGATCCGCGATCGCTCACGGCTGGGCGTTGGATAGCCACGTTGGTAAACCAACTGCGATAGCCGCACGGGTAAATGCGGTACACCACCTTTCTCTCAGCTTTGTGTCCTTAATGGTCGAACTGATACGCAATTGACGTTGTGGTAGCCACGCTCTCTGTGCCGTTTCGGCACGCGGAGTGCGCCTATTAAAACATGGTGTAAACGATAATAGGGATCGAAGCGTTTCTCCGGCTTGGGTGGACGTTATGCCTATTTCATGCGTCTGGATCGTCGCATTCATGAGGGCTATCGCCGCTGGCGTCGCTCTCAGCACCGCGCTTTCCGGCCCCGCCGCCGCCCAAAGTGGGAATCACGATTACTACCCGGAGGCACCGCTTGCTCCGGGCCTCGTCGTGCAAGGGGCGCCACCGGTCGTGCAAGGGGCGCCACCGATGGACCTCTCGAACGCCCACTTCTCGAGTGGCGATACGGGGTCTGATGAGGTACCGGACCAAACGGCTTATGAAGACGCCGCCACCAACACTATAAAACCGAATCCCGAGGTGACAAAGAAGCTTAAGGCGGCGGTCACCGGCGCCTATAAACCCGTGTTCTACGACAACAACTTCGATTATCTCGGCAACCCAGCCTACGATGACTATTATCTTGGCGAGGGACTGAAGCAGATATGCATTCACGATGGCTCTGCCATTCTCGACATCGGCGGCGAATACCGGGCACGTTACCATCATGAACACAACTTTCGTGGACTCGGTCTGACCGGCAACGACGACGACTTCCTGCTCCATCGCACTCGCTTGTACGCGAACCTGCAGGTGGGCGAACGCTTACGCTTCTATGCCGAGTACCTCGACGCCGAGAGCAATTATGAAAACTTTACGCCTCGGGCGATCGAGGTGGATCGATCCGACATGCTTAACCTGTTTGGCGATGCGGTTCTGTTCGACTGCGATTGCCATGGAAAACTTGTGGGGCGACTTGGTCGTCAAGAATTGCTGTACGGCGATCAGCGACTGATTTCGCCGCTCGACTGGGCAAATACGCGGCGGACGTTTGATGGTGCCAAGTTAATGTGGGCACACGATGACTGGAAAGTCGACGGCTTCTGGACTAAACCGGTGATCGTGGATCCGCACAACTTTGACTTGCCGGACGATGATCAGCAGTTCTATGGCGCTTACTCGACCTACAGCGGTGTAAAAGACCACATCTTCGACTTCTTTTGGATCGGCTATCAAAGCGAACGGGCCTTGTTTCCCGGCACCCAGCCATTCCAGTTCCAAACTGCGGGCTCCCGATGGGCGGCCAATTGGGGTGGGTGGCAGACGATTGCAGAAGGCGCTTACCAGTTCGGCAATGACACGGCTAGTGATCACTCGGCAGGCTTCTTCACGCTAGGCGCCGGGCATAAATGGGACAACCACTGCTGGAAACCAGAAGTTTGGGCATATTATGATTGGGCATCGGGCGACGCGGCCCGTGGCAATGGCTTCAACCAATTGTTTCCACTCGCCCACAAGTATCTAGGCTTCATGGACCTGTTTGCGCGGACGAACATTGAAGACATTAACTTCACCGTCGCCGCGTCACCGCATCAAAAACTTAAGGCACTGTTCTGGTACCATATCTTCTTTCTCGAAGATGCGGAGGACGTCCCCTATTCGATCAATGGACGTCCCTTCGTGGCCACGCCGGGTGGCGACCCTTACCTTGGACAAGAGATCGATCTGCTGTTCACCTACAACTTCACACCCCGCACTGAAATCTTGTTCGGCTACTCGCACTTCTTTACGGGCGATTGGTATCGCACGAACCCAGCGGCGCCTTTTGCAGGCGATGCAGACTTCTTCTATACGCACTTCTCGCAGAAATTCTAAACGTCTCGCAGTTGCCAACAACTGAAGCAAGCTGCACAGATGCACGGCACTTAATGATCAAATTACTGGCGGCCTGCGAGTAAAGATCGATTCTTTCATGACCGAAAGAAGCAAAGTGCTTCGGCACATCGTTTGCCACCTGCTAACTGAGCGCGCGATTGCGCGCTAGCGGTAAGCAGTGGTCTCTTGGGCGTATACAACCTGTGAACGAGAGCACTCCCAGAGCGCGCAGGCAACAGCGGCTGCTGGTCATTGACGACGATCCCAGCCTCTGTCTCATTGCGCGCCAACTGTTCGCGAACGAACCAATTGAAATTCTTTCGGCGGAGAACGGAACCGCTGGACTGGAGCTTGTCCGCAACCGACGACCCGACGTCGTGCTGCTGGATCACTTTTTGCCGGACGCGAGCGGCATAGAGCTATTTGCACGTATTCGCGAATGCGATGCCCGTTTGCCTGTCATCTGGGTGATCGCCAGCTGTGCGAGCGAAACCGCCATCGAAGCGACCAGAGCCGGCGCCTTTGACTGTCTGACCAAGCCGATTGATCTTGAACGACTCGTGCAGCAAGTTCAGCACGCCATCAGCAGTCGCCGGCTCATGCTCGCGCCTGTCGAAGTCGATGACACCACGGCAGGAAGCGCGAAGCCCGACTCGCTGATCGGACGATCTGCAAGAATGCACGACGTCTATAAGTCGATCGGCCGCCTTGCGGCAAATGACGTGCCCGTAATGATCGTCGGCGAATCCGGCACGGGCAAGCAACTGGTTGCGAGGACCCTCTATGAACACGGTACGCGCAGCAGCAATCCGTTCATACATGTGCGCTGCCGCGATTACTCGCCGGCGCAGTTGGCGACCCGATTGTTCGGCGAAATTCTGCCGGACGGGCAGTTGCGACTTGGCGACGTGGATCACGCCGGCACCGGCGGAACTCTGCTACTCGAGGATTTGTCGGCTATCGACCTTGCGACGCAAAGCAAGCTGCTGCAACTGCTGCAGCGACGACGGTTCCAGCGAGTGGGTGCCGAAAAGACCATTGGCGCTGACGTATGTCTGATTGTCAGTTCGCAAGACGACCCAGAAACACTGTTGCGAAACCAACGACTGCACAGCGATTTCTTCTTCGCCTTCAGTCCCTTCACGATTCGCGTGCCTGCGTTGCGGCATCGGACGGAAGACATTCCTTTACTGATCGAAAGGTTTATCCGCCGCGACTCAAACGTTTATAAGAGCTTCGGCCCCGAGGTATTGCGAGTGTCTCCGGATGCGCTGGCTCTCATCCAAACCTATCATTGGCCGGGCAACGTCGCCGAACTGCAATCGGTGCTACGCCGCGCGATGATGGAAACCAATGGCACGGTGCTGGCCTCCGATTATCTCCGCAGTGTGCTGCGGTCGGAAGCACCGAAGGAAGGATCCGAGGAGCGGGGGCTGGAAGGGGCGTTGGGCGAAGCGGTCACGGATTGGCGAAGATTTGTGCGATCAAGGATCTCGGAGCAGTCGACGTGCCTCTACGATGAGGCCATGTGGGAGATGGAGTCGCATGTACTCCGCGAGTTGCTCAGCTATACGCGCGGCAATCAAGCCCAGGCCGCACGGATACTTGGGATCACGCGTACTAGCCTGCGAAAACGGATTCAAGCACGTGGAATAAGCATCGCTAGCCCGCACACCAGCGAAGCGGCACGCCCATGAATCGCTTCGAGCCCGTTGCTTCTAGACGAACTCCGGA
>JANNPR010000757.1:0-3991 GCA_031400345.1 Planctomycetota bacterium
ATTCGGGGCGAAGCCCCAGCAGATCTGCTGGGGCTTCGCCCCGAATACATCGCTACCGGGAAATGGAACAAAAACAAACTCTGGCCCAATGCAATCTTTAATCTTGACTCGCAGAAACTGCGCAGGCCAGTCCCACCCTTACAAGACGTCGTCCGCGCCCGACAGAAGCCCGTCAGACATTTCGCCGAATGCAGACCAGGCATATGTCGTCGTCTTGCGGCTTGCCGTCCAAAAACTGTCGGACATCTGCCATAACGGCTTCACCTATTTTAGAGGGTGTGCCGTCCGATCGCGCAATGTGCTCGCGTAGCCGCTGGATGGAGAACTGTTCTCCACTGCGATCCAAGGCCTCATTTACCCCATCGGTATACATGGTAAGTGACTCACCAGGCTCTAACTTGATTGTCAGGGGCTCGTAAATGGTGCCCTCCATGATACCTAACGGTATTCCTGAGAGATCTTCGCCCGGTTCGGAGATCGACCCATCTACCTTGCGATGAACGGGTGCCATGTGCCCGGCGTTGAGGATGATGACTTCATGCGTCTTGGGGTTGAAGACGGTCATGATCATGGTCACGAACCGGTCCAGCTGCAGACGGCTCATGCGATCGTTCAACCGTTTGACGGCGATGGCAGCTTGCGGTTCGCTCGCCAGACTGTAACGCACCTCCGCCGAGAGTTTTGCCATCAGCATCGCTGCGGCCACACCGTGACCGACTACGTCCGCGACGATCGCCGCAGTTCGCCCGTCAGGCAAAGCGATGTAGTCGTAGTAGTCGCCACCAACCTGGTTGGTCGGTTCATAGTACGCCCAGAATTCGTAGCCGGGCATATCGGGTGTGGCATCGGGTAAGAACGCTCGCTGGACTTCGCGCGCTAGCTCCAGATCTCGTTCAACTGCCTGCTGTCTTAGTGCCGTGTCGTGCAACTGCGCATTATCGATGGCCACTGCGGCTTGGCTCGCTGTGCTGGCCAAGAGCTCCAAATCTTCCGGTTGAAATCGCTTGCGTTGATCCAGGGTATCGACCTGAATCAAGCCAAGTACCGTTCCGGAGCTGTCAATCAGCGGAGCACACATCATCGAACGAATTCGAAAGTCCGCGATGCTTTGGCTCATATCAAACCGCGAATCGCTGGCGGCGTCCGCTGAAAGAATCGCTTCTTTGGTTTCGATAACTTGCTTGACAATCGTGCGGCTGACTCGGATCGTATCATCGCTTTCGCGGCGTAGTTTGGACCACCTAGGAACCAGCTTCCCGGTTTCATCAACCAAGCCAATGAATCCGCGATCCGCCTGCACAAAGATCTTAAACAGGCTGTCGAGCACCTTTGGCAAGACGTTGTCGAGCGACAACGTTTTTCCCAAGTTCTGCGTAATCTCCAGCATGGCCTTTAACTTGGCTTCCGGGCTAGCAGTCAATTGTGCTCCGCTACGACTGCTGATGACGTCGAGCTTCGACATGATGGTGGAGCTGCCCGAGTCCGTTTCGTCGTCGACCAAAACTGCCTTGAACCCGGATTCATCGGATTTCGGGGTGGTAGGTGGAACCGCTCGAGGTACATCCCCATGAAACGTCAGCACAACATCGCAGATCCGAACTTTATCGCCATCCAATAACTGATGTCGCGCCGACAACTGATGGTCGTTCACGAAGGTGCCGTTGCGACTCTTAAGGTCCTCGACAAACAGGTTGGCTCCTTCATTGAGGACCTGCGCATGTTGCCGACTCACCGCACCGACATCGACCACGATATCGCAGTCTGGGTGCCGTCCCAAAATGTAGCGAGAATTGTTGAGCTCGTATTTCCGACCCGTATCAGGGCCATTGTCGGCGATAAAATGTGCCATTCCAAATACCCAAGTGTGGGAAACGCCGGGTTTGATAATCATGCGTAGCACGTTCCCTCGGCGATTGTAGAGGCGCTTTCGGCGCGTCGTCAACGATTGAAACCCTTTTAACCATGACTGCCTAGTTCGCCTACATTGCGAAGAATTCTCCAGCTCAACTATTGACAATGTCCGGTTTCGGGCTGACAGTATTGGCCGACCTATCCCCGTCTTTTATCCTGTCGAATGTCGGTTTCAACGCTCCTGTTTTAGACGAGGTCCGCCCATGTCACTAAGAGTTATTCGCAAGAGCAAGTCGTCATCATGTCGGCGAATATCGAAGATTCGCACTCGTCCGTTCCAACGGCGGTTGTCGTTCCTCGAGCACCTGGAAGCGCGGTACCAATTGTCGGTAACCTTCGTTGATACCGAAAACAACGATTCGCTTGGCGGCGCGCAAAGCGTCCAAAGTCCGGGTGTCGCGGGAATTGTGGATATGGCCACACCAGCCACCGGTGTACTGGCAAATGTTCAAGATGGCGATCCAGATTTCTATAGATTTCAAGCTGAGGTGCAGGGTGAATTGCGAGTGCAGGTAGTCAACCTCGGCGGCGATCCGAGCAATGATGGATTAGCGGATAACGATTTGGTTGTCAGAATTTTCGACAGTAGCAACAGCGTAATTGGTGGGCCGACGACATTAGCGGCCAGTGGAGCCGCCACCACGTTTTCCGCGATTTCTGTAAATACTGGCGATGTTTATAAAGTTAGTGTCGAAGGCGCCACCGCGATCGATGACGCAGACTACCAGGTCCGAATGTGGAACCCGGACCGAGACGATGACGCAGGTGGCAACAACAACGTTCGCGCCAATGCGGTCTCGTTAGGAACGTTCACCGGGACGTTGCTGGCAACGGCAAACCATACTATCACGCGTCCCGATCGGGATTATTTTTCGTTCACGCCCAATAGCGCCGGCCCAGTAGAAGTACGACTGCTCATGCCGGCTGGAACCGGGACATCGACCGCGCTAGCGCCCACCAACCTGGGACTGCGAATTCGTGACGCCGTAGGAAACATTGTCTCCACCAGCAACACCACGACAACGAATCAAGATCTAGCGACATTCACCGCCTTGGCCAGCACGCAATACTTCGTGGAAGTTTATAGCGGTAGCGTGGGGCAGGTAAATCGATATGACCTTGAAATCACTCGCCCTACCGCCACCGTTACCGGCTTCAAATACGAGGACCTGGATGGCGACGGCTTCCAAAACCTTAACGAACCTGGTGTTGCCGGTTGGGTGATTTACGACGACGTAGATAACGATGGCGTCTTAGATAATTCGGTCACCAACAACCTTTGTAATGGCAATGCCACGGAACCCTGCGCCATCACAGCGGCAAACGGAAGCTATACTCTGGCAAACCTGGCACCTGGCATCCACAGAATCAAGGAAGTCGCACAGGCCGGCTGGACGCAAACTTACCCGGGTTCGGAGGATAACGGTTTCCACACCATAAATGTCCAGAGCAATATGACTCTGGATCATATTGATTTTGGGAACGTACAGACTCGGTCCGTAACCATTTCGCGTATCACTCATGCGGCGGAACCGACCACAAACGGAAAATTTCGGGTCTCCATCAGCAGCGCGACAACGGCTCCCACGATTGTTAGCTATTCGGTGAGCGGGACGGCTACCCCAGGTGCTGGAAACGACTATGCCGCGCTAACCGGCAGTGCCATTATTCCAGCGAATTCGCTGTCAACCGACATCGATGTGTTGGTACAAGACGACCTGATTGTTGAGCCTACTGAAACAGTTAATGTTTTGTTGACTGGCGCGGTGGGTAACCCGGGTATCGTTATTGGTACCCCCAATAATGCTTCGCTCGACATCGTCGATAATGATTCGTCGGTCGTAACTGTCGCGGCAACCGTAACGCCAGCAGCAGAACCCAACACCAACGGACAATTTACCGTTAGTCTGAGTAATACAAGCTCCACGCCCACGACCGTCAGCTATACCGTCACAGGCGCCGCCAGTAACGGCGTCGATTACGCGACGCTCACGGGTTCGGTCATTATTCCCGCTAATAGTCCGTCCACTCCGATTCCCGTCAATGTGATTGATGACGCGATTATCGAGGCTAGTGAAAC
>JANNPR010000760.1:0-5075 GCA_031400345.1 Planctomycetota bacterium
TCGTCTCCAAAAAGATAGGTATCCCGCACGCGAGGGTTCTGTATCAATTTCAGAGCCGTATTACCAAGCTGGGGATCATACCCACCTGACTGTCCAAACATGGACTCTGGGAAAAGGGCGTTCGGCGGCGAAGGGCTCGGAGGATAAACGCCTCCGTAAGGCATTACACTCGGCGGACTAGCCAAATAGGGACTAGCACCGTACGGGGCCGTCCCGCTCCCTGGGGGCGGAGCTGCAATGCCTGGCGGGGTGCTAGCATACGGAGAGTATACTTGCGTTCCGTAGACCGACGATGACGGCGCTCCGCTGACGGACGTGGTATACGGGTCAAACGACGGTGTGTTGAGAGTTGATCCCGATGCCGTGCCGACTCCGGTTGGGGTCACAGGCACAAGATCGCGAGACGGATTCGAAGAAACCGGAGCCGGATTACCGGGAGTCACGTTAATTGGGTCGGCCGCGAAAGGTCCGGGTTGGCGTACTCGCGGACTTTGAGCTAGCACATCGGTCGCCATTAGACAGACCAGCGCGAGGAGGACCACAGGAATTCGATGAAAGAATGGCACGGCCGCTCAAGTATCCTGATGCCGCTTAAAAAAAGAATCGATTCTGACGAGCGCGGTTAAATATCAGTTACCGCAAAGCGGGTCAATACGAAGTGACGTCAGGCAGTGAGGGGCGGTTCCGACCGAAGGTAATCTCCATAAACTTCCTCGGCAATCTGCTGCTCGACTATTCGCCGGTCCTTATTCGCGGCGCCCGGTTCGGGAATTAGGCAAACTCCCAGCACACGAGAAACACGAATAACTCCCTTCTCCATTCGCTCATCCAGAAGCCGCCAACGAATATTTGTGATCAATTCCTCGTCGACAAGTTCATTCGATACCGAGGGTCCGGTCACCGATGACACAGGCATCACCTCCAAATAGGTCATTGGGGACATTGCGAAACGAAGCATTGCAGAAGTGGTTCGTCTATCGTTGAAGCAGTCCTGCAAATGGCTGGCGGGGCATCGGGACAAAACGCCCATCGTCGGATGGCTATCGAGGTCGCTTGTTTGCACTGCCACGATTGCTTCCACACCACTCATCAATTTACTGCTCATTAGCCTCCAATAGACTTGCCAGCGAACATTGCTGCTTGGCCAATCCTGATACTGGGCAACCAGATCGGCCCCACGAACGTGCCAATTCAGGCAGGCACAGTCCGACGATTCCTTCAAGGGTGACAGCTGCAGAGTTTGGGCCACGAAGCAATTCTGTGGTGTATCTGTTTCCGTGGAACGCAGCGTGATTCCCAGAGAGGGCTTCTTGAAATTGAGCCTGCCGGTAATACCCGGGAGGTCAAATGTGGCCAAATGTTCGTCGAGCTTCCACATGTTATCGATCGCCGCTGATCGAAACGTTTGTCGAGCGCATCTGACGACTCTTCGCGACGATTTTGATTCGTATCAACTTACAGAATCAGGTTCTAATGTCGGGAAACAAAAAAACCCCGCCGTTCACGGTAAGGCGAAGCGGCGGGGCCGGAACAGAGAAGAGGCCGAATGCTTTAAACTCTCATTATGAAAGAAAAAATTCACGAATTGCGCGGAACATTTAGGAATGCAATCCAGCCCCGATTGGCACTTCATGATCATAGCAAGATCAAAACACGTGTCCATACTTTGGCATAAAATTGTTTCCATACCTACGGTTCGAGAAGTAGTTAGTGGCGTTTTGCGCGGAAGGGTGCAACCCGGAACTGCCCGGCGGGTAGGCTCCAATCGGCGTGACGTTTATAATCCACGTCCGAAAGGGCACTGCATGAAGCCGGAGTTCTTAGAAACATGTGAACGAGCGGCCCGCATTGGTGGCCAAATCCTGCTGGATTGGCAGGGTAGGTTCAAGGTGCAGTCCAAGGGGCCAAAGGACGTCGTGACCGAGGCCGATTTGGCTTCTCAAAACGCGATCCGCGACACGGTGTTGGGGCGCTTTCCGGAACATGAATTCTTAGGAGAAGAAGATTGCGGGCCGGCGTCTGCTCCTTCCGTGACTACACGGACCGACCGACGTCCATATCGGTGGATAGTCGATCCGCTGGATGGCACATCCAATTACGTTCGTGGTTTGCCTGCATTTGCCGTTTCCGTAGCGTTGGAAGTAAGCGGAGAAATCGTGGTCGCCGCCGTATTCGACCCGACCCTTAACGAGTGTTTCACCGGCGCGGCTGGCCAAGGCGCGTGGCTCAACGGCCGACGTCTGCACTCCAGCAGTTGTCCACAATTGTCCGAAGCCATGGTTGCAGCTAGCTTTGCAGCAGATGTGAGGCGCGGTTCGCCGGAAATTGAACAGTTTGTGGAAATGTTACATCGTTGTCACTCACTGCGACGGCTGGGCTCGGCCGCATTGAACCTCTGTTACGTTGCGGCAGGCCGAATGGACGCTTATTGGTCCACGAGTTGCAAAGCTTGGGATGTCGCCGCAGGCGTGTTGTTGGTGCGCGAGGCTGGCGGAGTGATTACGGACGTTGATGGTCGGGCGTTTGATATCGCAAGGCCAGTCTTCGCCGCTAGTGCAAATGCCACGTTGCACCGCGAATTTTTGCAGGTCCTTAATGTCGGGACGGGTTGAACATATTTTGATATTCGCCGCCGCTTGGGTAGACTGAAACATAGCCTTTCTCATAGGCAATGTCATTTACGCATTTGGCATTAATGGTAGGGCGATCTCATATCTTTCGCCCTATCGTGAGGTTACGCTCCGCGACCGCTGTCGAGTCAACTCCGAGAAACCCGCGTTTGCTCATGCTTAGAAGAATTCTTTCCATCTTAGGATTCCCGATATTCGTGGCCGGGTTCATCATTCCATGCGCCTGGCTGGTCGGCCAACAGCCGGAAGTTCCGGCCCCGAACCCTGTGCGCGCCCGAAGTTCCCCTGCAGATCGAAACGCCCCTGGGGAGATACGGGAAGCAAAGCCTGAGGTCTTCTACCTGCGGAATGAAAAGGGAAACTTGGTCTTAGTGCCGTCCTTCTCATTTGAAGAATGGGAACGGCTTGTGAAACTTGACGTCGGTCAGAACGTCCCCCGCGCCCCACAGTATAGTTTCTCTAAAGAGATCAAATTGGTCGGCCATCACACGGGACAGCAAATCGTGATTGATGCAGATTTTGCGATACGTCTGAATGAACAGGCGATCAGGACGCCAGGCGCCGTAGAGCCTTCCCCAACCAAACCGCCTGAAGCACGTTGGGTAAGGGTTCCTTTGCATTTCAAACAGGCCGCCCTCCGCGAACCCCCTGTTTTTAGAGGAGATGGAAAATACTTTACCGAGTTCGACCCTAACGGGGATGGATATGTCGTTTGGATATTCGGTTCCGACGGTACAGAGCACGACATATCCATGCGATTCGTAAGTCAGCAACTGGGCACCGCGAACGAACGCAGAATCGACTTAACGGTGCCCGTATCTACGGCTCGTTTGGAATTGACCGTACCGGGTGACACCGCCGTGGCTAGTACCACCAGCCAAACCATTAGCATCATCAAGACAGAACGCAGGGCCGACGTGGGTACCACGTTTTCCATTGTGGGGGCTAGCGGCAATTTTCAGATATCTTGGCGAGACTCCCCCGAACCACAGACAAATGTGCGATCCGTTTTAGATGCAACTGGAAGTATTTTGGTGAAGGTTGAAGGACGCAATCGTGTTCGCGCCGACGCCCGTTTTCGCGTCCGACCTTACGGTCAAGCGATACATGAATTCAGACTTCGACTTCCACCGGGACTTCGCTATTCGCCGGACGCTTTGACTGCGACTCAGGCAGAGTATCAAGTTTCGGTATTGGAAGGGGATCTACCGGACATCGCGGCGCCACAGCGACAACTATTGTCGGTTCGCTTCAGTCGAGAAACGACGACACCACCCGAAGTTCGGATTCAGACGGTATGGACTCGAGCCGGTAACGAAAGCTCGCACCTGGAAGTCGGAAATTTTGAGATTGAAAACGCTGTACGACAAACGGGCGCCTTCGAGATTGCGGCCGAGGCAGACTTGAATGTCCGCTGGGTGGAACTAGCGACGATCACGCGTGTCGACGCAATTTCTGAAGCATCCCGGCAACAGCGAGTCTTTGCCCGTTTTGAATATGACGCACAACCCTGTTCTCTGAGACTGGAAATTACGGCGAAAACGCCTCGCGTCACGGTTGAACCGATTTACTTGCTTGACATTCAGTCAAATCGATTGGAATTGCAAGCCACGTTTCGTTATTTAGTCGAGGGCGGAAAAATTGGTCGTCTCGAGTTTGACACTACCGGATGGAACGTGATTCGCGTGTTGCCGGCAACACTGGTGACACCTGATATTCCATTCGAGGCGACTGGTTCATTGAGTATCCCACTGGCGTTAGATCTACAAGGCAAATTTGAAGTTCAGGCGTTTGCCGCGCGCGAGCTCAAACCGGAAGAGCCAACCATAACCATCGATCGTTTTCCGCGACCCCAGCAGGCGAAAGGATCGGCATCGTCGCTCGTTCTAGCCCCGGCTACGATCGTCGTAACGCTGGCTGATAACGTTGAGGTCGAATTGCTCAGTGAACAATTACGCGGTTTAGTCAGTGAACCGATATCGCCCGACATTCAATTGCCAACTCGGCA
The DNA here is from genome assembly GCA_031400345.1 of Planctomycetota bacterium. Taxonomy (GTDB): domain Bacteria; phylum Planctomycetota; class Planctomycetia; order Pirellulales; family Pirellulaceae; genus JANNPR01. The sequence continues at coordinate 4,639 of JANNPR010000760.1, forward strand.
ACAGACGCCGCTGGTATTTCGCGAGCAGCCGGGAGCGGAAAGCCCGTCCCTTAGCGCCCGCTGGAAGACACGTAGTCGCTCCGTGGCAATCAACACGCACCACGTGTTTGCACTGACTAGTGCCTCTAACCGGGTTGAGTCACGTCTCAGCTACCAAGTCGATTATGCGGCTGTGGATCATATTCTAGTGGAAGGGCGCCGCAACATACTTTCGAGCCATGCTTTTCGGGCAAAACTGAACGGTCGTAGTTTGCCGGTCACTTTAATCGAAGACGATGCCTCCGACGGTGAGCCATCGGTAATGGTTCAGGCTCGCATTGATCTACAAGAGAAGCGGTTGGGCGCATTTGACGTATTACTTGAATATCCCATTTCACCCTTCGCCCTTACGGCTGGGCAGGTTATCCACCAGATCAAAGGTCTGCTGGATAACCTGC
>JANNPR010000603.1:0-2442 GCA_031400345.1 Planctomycetota bacterium
CACTGGGCTGGATGATCTGCTGGGGCTTCGCCCCGAATACAGGAACGTCCATCCTGCTTACAAGCACAACGCTGTCGCAATTCTGTCGAGGAACAAAAATAGGATAAATGCAATTTCTATTGACATAACCAAACTGCGCGACCCAGTCCCGCCCCTACGAGGGGGTGACCGTGCCGAGCAGTGATTGGTCTTAGGCACGCCAAAACCTGCAATTCCACTCCGGCACGGGCATTGCTGACAAAATACTCCGCACAGGACATCTTGGTTATACTGTGCAGTCTGCGTGTGCTGTAAAACCGTCCAATTGTATATTTTCCCGTAAGGAGATCTTACTTTGAGAAAATTCGTGCTTCTTCTAGCTGCCGGCACAGCTTTAATTTCTCTGACCACTAATTGTTGGGCTGGCAACCGCTGGGGCACTGGATGTTGCCCTAATGTGGCCAGCGCCGACACCGAGTTAACGTATGTAGAACGTACCGTAATGGTACCTACAGTCGCCATGGAAAGCCGTACCATCAACGTCGTCGAATTCCGTGAGGAGGCCCGAACCCGCGTTGTCCCTGTGCATCGCCGGATTCCGGAGACAAAAACGGTCACCGAAGAAGTAACCATCAGCGAGCCCCAATGGCGCACTCGCCAGGAGCCATGTCGGATTCGAATTCCAATCACTAGAGAAGTCACTCGTGAAGTGATTGTAAAACGACCGGTTTGGTCCGAAGTTGTCAGGGACCGTCTCGTCCAGGTACCCATGTGGAAAGAAGTCGAGCAGCGATGCATGGTTATGGTGCCACATCAAGAAGTGCACGAGGGTTGCACGGTCACCGTATGTCGCCCTGACTGGATCACTCGTACGCTGCGAGTCTGTGAAATGCGAACGGAAAAGCGAACCTATACTCAGCGAGTTTGCCAATACATTCCGGAACGTCGGACCCAAACACTACGAGTGCCGGACTGCGAATTTCGCACGGAGGTCCGCGACGTTAAGTTTGTCGTGATGGTACCAAAAACCATTAATCGGACGCGAAATGTCACAACTTATAGGACCGTCGTGGAGGAACGCACCGAGAACTTCGTCGTTCGAATTCCCGTATCGACTCAAAAGGAAGTCGTAGTTCCGGTCTGCCACTTGGTACCGAAAACCATTAAAGTATGCTGCTCGCCTTGTTGTAGGTAGCGACAGTTTATCGGGTCAGGATCGGAATCTTGACCACACGGATGAGTCCGCAGTACTTTGGGGAGAATTTGAATCATGGAAACGGAACTTATTAACCGTGCTCACGCCATCCGCGACCGCATCTTTCAACTGAGGGACAGTCTTTGACTACGATCTTAAAAAGTCCCAAGCTATCGAGACTGAGAATAAGATGTCTGCGCCCGGTTTTTGGAATAACCAAGAGGCAGCACAGGCAACGATCGGTGAGCTGAAGTCGCTGAAGTCCATTCTTGACCCATTAGAAGATGCGGTACGTACGGATAAAGATCTGTCCGAGCTTTTCGAACTCGGTGATTCCGACGATTCAATCGCGGCGGAAGTACGGCGGGAAGTTGATCGGCTAGAGAAATTGGTCGCAGATTTGGAACTCAAGGCGCTATTGAACGGGCTCCGCGATGGGGCAGGGGCAATTCTGTCGATCAACGCGCGGGACGGTGGGACAGACGCCAACGACTGGGCCGAAATGTTGCTCCGAATGTACACGCAATGGGCACAAAAAAGCGGGTACTCGGTGGAGATGCTCGATCGGGACGACAACGAAGAAGCTGGCATAAAAAGTGCCACCATCGCTTTGCGCGGTCCCATGGCGTACGGCTATCTGAAAGGTGAAACCGGCATCCATCGCTTAGTCCGTATTAGCCCCTTCAATGCCGAAGGAAAGCGACAGACCAGCTTCGCGGCAGTCGATGTATCTCCGGAGGTGACCGAATCGGTAGATATTGAAATTGCGGAAAGCGATGTCCGTGAGGACGTATTTCGCGCCAGCGGTGCAGGCGGGCAACATGTTAACAAAACCAGCAGCGCCATTCGTTTGACGCACATGCCTACCAATATTGTCGTGCAATGCCAATCCGAGCGGAGCCAACACAAGAACCGAGCTACCGCTTGGAAAATGCTCAAGGCGCGCCTGGCCAGGATCGAGGAAGAAAAACGCGAAGCGGAACTTGCTTTGAAGTATAAGAACCAAGTTCGAGTCGGTTTCGGATCTCAGATCCGTAACTACTTCCTGCACCCCGACCAACGTGTCAAGGATGCTCGCACAGGGTTCAGCATGAGCCACTTCCACACCGTCTTGGATGGCAATATTCAAGGATTTTTAGATTCCTATTTGCAATGGCGAGTTAGTCAAGAATAGTCGGCATCCGGCGGTCGGCAGTCGGCGGGCTCCAGTCGGGGGGGGGGGGGCCGGGGGGGCGCACGAGGGTGCCGTAAAAATTAAATAGAAAAAA
>JANNPR010000806.1:0-12600 GCA_031400345.1 Planctomycetota bacterium
CACGTAACGAACTACGTCGCCACGCACCGCGACATCACCGCGCGAAAGATCGCCGAAGATCGCGTGTTACAAGCTCAACGACTGGCCGCTATCGGAGAAATGGTGACCGGCTTGGCCCACGAAAGTCGCAATGCTTTGCAGCGCAGTATGACCTGTTTGGAAACCCTCGCGATCGAGATCCAAGATCGACCCGAGTCGTTAGATCTAGTGAGGCGGGTCCAAAAGGCACAAAACCATTTACACCATTTGTACGAAGAGGTCCGCAGCTATGCGGCTCCACTGAACCTGCTCCGCGAGAGAATCAATATTGCCGACGTGTGGCGCGAAGCGTGGTCCCAGCTGGAGGTCCTGCGCGTTGGGCGACAGGTCGTGCTGCGTGAAGAAGTCGAGGGCATTGATCTCGTTTTACAAATAGATGCTTTTGCAATCGGTCAGGTATTTCGCAACATATTCGAGAATGCCATTGTGGCTTGCACCGATCCGTCTGAAATCATCGTGAGTTGCATGCCCGTCCGACTTGACGGTCGGCCGGCGCTACAATTTTCGGTTCTCGACAATGGGCCCGGGTTAAGTGCCGAACAGGCGCAGCGGATTTTCGATCCATTCTACACGACACAGACCAAGGGGACCGGACTCGGGATGGCCATCGCAAAACGAATTGTCGAAGCCCACGGCGGACGGATTGCCGCGGGACGCGAAAATAAGCAGGGAGCGCAGATTCTCGTCACTCTGCCGAGACAGCCAGCGTAATAGCGAATCTTGCTGTAGTAGGCACACTCCGTGTGCCGTAACGGCACACGAAGTGTGCCTACTACAACTCGCTTTGGTCTGCCCGGGTCTGGAACTTCTCAAGCAGTCGGTACAAACTGCGGCGATCGATGCCCAACGCTCTAGCGGTTCGCGCTTTGTTGCCACCTTCCCTATTAAGGATTTCCAGGACATGCGATTTCTCCATTGAGGCGAGATCTTCGCTGGATTCGCTGGTTCCCTGGGTCTCTATTCCGGTCGCGGAGAGTTCAGTGCGCACGAGTTCATGTGGCAAATCGACCAAGCCGATCAGTGGCGGATCGGCCAGGATTTTGGCTCGTTCCAGTACGTTGATCAATTGTCGCACATTGCCTGGCCAACGGAATTTTTCCATCGCCCGCATCGCCTCGGGGTCGATCTGCCATCCGTTGCCTAAAAACCGTTTCACAAGCAGCGGAATATCCGCCGTCCGACTTCGTAGCGGAGGCAGTTCAAAGGACAGCACATTGATGCGATAGAATAAGTCTTCGCGGAATCGCCCAGCCTGAACTTCTTTGGCCAAATCACGATTGGTCGCAGCCAGCAGTCGAACGTTAACGCGACGCTCCTTCAACGAACCCACGCGACGCATCGAACCATCCTCGAGTACTCGCAAAAGTTTGGCTTGTAGCGAACCGGGCATTTCGCCAATCTCGTCGATGAACAACGTCCCACCGTCGGCCATTTCGAACAGACCTGGCTTGGCGGCCACTGCCCCGGTAAAAGAGCCCTTCTCATGGCCGAAGAGTTCGCTTTCCAACAAGGTTTCGGGTAACGCGGCGCAGTTTATCACCACCAGCGGATGTTCCGCCCTTAAGCTTGTTCGGTGCAGAGCTCTCGCCACAAGTTCCTTTCCGGTGCCGCTTTCACCCTGGATTAGAATGGCCTTGTCAGTTGGGCCGGCCCGCTGGATGAGGCGAAACACTTCCCGCATCGGCGCTGACTCACCGATCATCTCCGAATTCGGTTCGCTGCGCTTGAGTACCTCCTTAAGCTGTCGATTTTCCTTGTTCAACATGTGGCGCTCGTACGCCTTCTGAACCAGCCCTTCCAGTTTGGCAAGCGGGAACGGCTTGGTGAGGTAGTCGAACGCTCCAACCCTCATGGCCATGACTGCGGTTTCGATAGTCCCCTCGCCGGTGAGCATGATGATCTCGCCTTCCGGGTTTGAGGCTCGCAGTTTTTCCATGAGTTCGATTCCCGACATGCCAGGCATGCGCATATCGAGTACTGCGACATTAAACTGGCGGCGCTCAACCAGTCCCAGGGCCTGTTCGCCGTCGGCGGCTTGTTTCACTTGATAACCGCTACGCGAAAAGTGGCGCGCGGCCACTTCGCGGAAGTCGCAATCGTCATCCACTAACAATAGATCGACGTTCTTAGGATCGTACACCGTTGACCTCAAATTGAAGTAAGGTTTGCATGTCAAACTCTCGAGAGGGTGGAAGGTGTTTTCGGTCGGTCATTAATTGAGACTTGACAACTCAATTTAACAACGTCCGGCCATCCTTCACGGCAATCAGCATGCCGCGGCCGAAGTTGTGTAGGTCCACGGATTCCCGTTTATTTGTTTGAGACCCGATTAACACTGACGATCGAAAAGCGCGCATAGCGTGCGAATTCGCACGCTCTAGTCTAAGGCCAGTCGCCTCACCGCGACAGCCAAAGTAGACTTGACCGAAAGCGCAACATCAGATTCGGATCGCCGCGGAGCATCGAGGCATTAAAGTCCATTGATTGCGGTCCATCATCCGCTGTAGGGCGCAGCCAGAATGATGTGCAGCAAGCACATTCACCGGCTTCCAGTTGTCGACGAACGCGGTTGCATTGCGGGTATCATCACCGCCTTAAACATCGTCGCTGCGCTCGTGAATGCCATTGAGAAGTGAGCGTAATAAGCCCGAAAAGGCACAGTCCGCGTGCCCAAACGCACACTAGCACGCAAATCTTTCGGAGTTGACACCAGAAATATCGCCGATTCTTTATCTGTCGGCAGGAAGTCTTTTCCGCAAGAAGTACGGGACTATCGCTAGTCCCTTGGCGCTCGCCAAGATTACTTTAGTCAGTTCGAGTGGATGTGGCATTAAAGTTGCAAATTGCGAACGACCGCCCGAATGAGAACGTTGTCTCGTTAATTGGATAATGTGCCCATGACTTCCCTACTCGCTGACCTGTCCGCACCTATTGCAAGTCTACCTTTGGCACAAGATCACGATCGACGGATCCAAAAGGACGCCAAAGCCGCGCTGCTGGCAAGTGGCTATCGAACCGTTGCGGAGCTTGACTGCAAAGTGACCGCCGGCGAGATCATGCTATCGGGTGTTGTTTCATCGTATTACCTGAAGCAGATAGCCCAGGAAGTCGTGCTGCGGCTCAAAGTTGTGCGAAGCGTTCAGAATGCGGTTCAAGTCCAACCGTGGTGAAATTCACTGCGGTTGAGCATTTCTGCGATACGTTAACCCAAGGAGGGACTAGTATGCTCGTTCTATCTCGCCGCGCAGGAGAACGGATTCAGATCGGTGATGGAGTCTTCATCACGCTCCTTTCAATTCAGGGACAAACCGCTCGAGTTGGAATTGAAGCTCCGAGAGAGATTCCGATACGTCGCCAAGAGTTCAGCCATCGGAGTAATCTCGAATCAGCGGGCCAGGCATTGTGCGCTCGTTATCCGCGATGACCCATCCGCGGCGGCAGACTAGCTGAGCCCAGTAAGATGATCAGTTCACCGCACGAAAACCTAGAGCCATCTGCTTCATCGTTCGACGCTGTCTTACCAGTTGAAATGGCCGTTAAGGCCGAGCAAGCCGGAGTGAAGAAAGCGCAAGCGGAACCGCTCAATACGTTTGTCCTAGCCATACTTGCGGGCGCGTTCATTTCCATGGGGGCCATTTTTTCAACGACCGTACTAGCCGGGACATCCGGCGAAGTCCCATTTGGTATTTCTCGATTACTTGCCGGGCTCAGCTTCTCATTGGGGCTAATCCTTGTAATTGTCGGCGGGGCCGAACTCTTCACCGGCAATAATCTCATCATCATGGCCTGGGCCAGCCGCCGCGTACGTACGGCTTTACTTCTGCGAAATTGGAGCATTGTTTACTTGGGCAACTTCGCCGGCGCGCTGGCGACTGCTGGAATCGTGTACGCCAGTGGTCAGTTCACTTTCGGTCGGGGGTCGGTTGGCGTCGTAGCGTTGGACATTGCGAATGCCAAAGTCCTGCTGACGCCGCTGCAGGCCCTTGTCTTAGGTATGTTGTGCAATGCCCTGGTTTGCTTGGCCGTGTGGCTAAGTTACAGCGCGAGAAGCACCACCGACCGAATTCTCGCTATCGTACCGCCAACTGCAGCGTTTGTGGCAGCGGGTTTTGAGCACAGCGTGGCCAATATGTACTTCATACCTATCGGGCTGTTTATCAAGTATGGTGCTCCGAGCCGCTTTTGGGCTGAGATCGGCCGAGACCCAGCCGATTACGCATCGTTGACTTGGGAAGCCTTTCTTCTCGATAATCTCCTGCCGGTAAGTCTTGGCAACGTCATTGGCGGGGCGGTCATGGTCGGTGCCGTGTATTGGTTCGTGTACTTACGCAACCGCGCAGATGACACGAGAGAGAAATAATGGCGACCGTGACGCTGACGATCAACGACCGGCCGGTCGAAGCACGTTCTGGGCAGTCAGTGTTACAAGCCGCGCGCGGTGCCGGAATTGAAATACCAACGCTTTGTTACCATCCCGATCTCTCGCCAGCAGGCTCCTGCCGATTGTGCTTGGTGGAAGTCGAGGGCAGGACCAATCAAACGACGGCATGCACCCTGCCTGTTATTCCCGGAATGACCGTGCGCACGGAAACGCCCTCAATTACACATTCGCGGAAAATGGTCCTTGGTTTTTTGCTCTCGCACTACCACGATGCCGGCTATACGAACCACGGCACCGACACAGAATTCATGCACTGGGTGAAACGATATGGGGCACAACCTTTGGATACTGGTGGCGTCTCGGAACGTCGTCCGATTGATAGTGACCCCAATCCCTTCGTCTGGGTTGACTTGAACAAGTGCATTCTCTGCACACGCTGTGTACGGGCCTGCCGCGAGATTCAGGGGCGATTTGTGTGGGGCGTTGGCCAGCGTGGCCACGAGACCAGTATCGTCGCAGGCGCAGCGACCGACATGCTCGATGCCCGCTGTGAATCCTGTGGCGCCTGTGCGGCTTATTGCCCGACTGGGGCGCTGGATGATAAACCATCCATCGCGCGCGGCCGCCCTGAAAAGGTCATCCCGACGGTGTGTGCTTACTGCGGCGTAGGCTGCACGTTTGACATCAATGTGCGAGATAACATGATCGTCCAGATTACGTCTCGCGCCGACGCACCAGTCAACGGTATGAGCCTCTGTGTGAAGGGGCGCTATGGCTACGAGTTCGTGCACCATTCCGATCGCCTGCTTCGGCCCAAAGTGCGGCAATACCTGCTTAGTGGCACGGTCCGCGACCCTTTAATAGGACGCGGCGATTGGGTCGAGGTTGACTGGGAGACTGCACTCGACATCGTGGCGACACGGCTGCATGACATCGTATGCCAGTCGGGGCCGAATGCAGTCGGAGTGCTGTCTTCGGCCAAGTGCACGAACGAAGAAAATTACTTGATGCAGAAGTTTGCCCGACAAGTGATCGGCACGCACAACATCGATCACTGCGCGCGGCTGTGCCATTCGTCGACTGTGGCAGGATTGTCAAGCTGTTTCGGTTCGGGAGCGATGAGCAACACGATGCGCGATGTGTCGGAACATGCTCGGGCTATGTTTATCATCGGCTCTAATGTCACCGAGCAACATCCGGTCTTCGGCACGATGATCCGCCAGGCCGTGTTACGGCGCGGCGCCAGGCTGGTCGTGGCCGACCCGCGACGGATTGATATTACTGAATTCGCCGAGCTGCACTTACGGCACAGGCCGGGCACTGACGTTGCTTTGATTAACGGAATCATGCATATCGTGCTCAAGAACGATTGGCATAATCGGCAGTTCATCGCCGAGCGCTGCGAAGACTTTGAGATATTCCGCGAGAGCCTCGAAAAATATTCGCCTGAGCGAGTCGCGGAAATCACAGGGGTATCGGTCTGCGAGCTTCAACGAGCGGCCGAGATACTTGCCCGAGAACGACCGATGGCTGTTATTTGGGCGATGGGCATCACGCAGCATACCAGTGGTGTACTCAACGTGCTGAGCCTCGGTAACTTGCAGATGCTGCTGGGAAATATGGGCGTGCCAGGGGGTGGCGTGAATCCTCTTAGGGGACAAAACAATGTGCAGGGTGCCTGCGACATGGGCGCTCTCAACAATGTCTTCCCCGGCTATCAGCGCGTCTCCGATCCGCACGCCCGGCAAAAGTTCATAGCCGCCTGGCAGTTGGCCGCGGCCGATGGCCAGGGCGATGTCGGATCGACCGTGCAGATGAGCGAATCGCCGGGCCTGACCATCACCGAAATGATCGACGCCGCGGGCGAGGGCCGTGTGCGGGCACTGTACATTCTGGGCGAAAACCCAGCCATGACCGACCCCGATCTGAACCACGTGCGACGATGCTTAGAAGCCTGCGAGTTACTCATTCTGCAGGAAATCTTTCCCTCCGAGACAAGCCAATATGCCGACGTTCTCTTGCCAGGAGTTTCCTGGGCCGAAAAAGACGGCACGTTCACCAATACGGAGCGGCGCGTGCAATTAGTCCGCCAGGCCATCACACCGCGCGGTGAAGCAAGACAAGATTGGATTGTTACAGCGGATTTGGCGAATCGGGTATTGGCGCGGCAGCACCGAGCTGCTGTCGGACGGCACGCCGGTTGGAGTTATTCCTCTACCTCCGAAATCATGGAAGAGATTGCGGCTTTGACTCCCTCTTATGCCGGCGTGACGCACGAGCGGCTCGCGCGGGGCGAGCAGCTGCTTTGGCCAGTGCCCAGCCGCGAACATCCGGGTACTCCTATTTTGCATGTGGGGCAGTTCACTCGCGGACGCGGGAAGTTCCATGCGGTCGAGCATCTTCCGGCAAGTGAATTGCCTGATGTGGAGTACCCTATGGTGCTCACCACTGGCCGCGTACTTTACCACTGGCATGGTGGCGAAATGACTCGACGCGTTGCGGGCCTGATGACTATCTATCCCGAGGGCCTGGTCGAGATCAGCCCGGAAGACGCTGTCCGTATTGGCCTGGATGGTCGAACGCACGTCCGAATCGCTTCACGTCGGGGCGAGATCGTGGCCAGGGCTATTGTCACGAATCGCGTCTTTCCGGGGCTCGTCTTTGCCAACTTTCATTTTCCGGCCGCACAGAATGCGAACAACCTGACCATCGCCGCTCTTGATCCCGTTGCCAAGATTCCCGAGTACAAGGTCTGCGCCGTGCGACTGGAAGCGGCCGAGGTGGAATGTTAACCTTAGAATACGCTCATGGAAAGTAAATCGGCGACACTCACCGATCCCGCCTACGACGTTTTGCGTTCGGAACGAGAGCCGCTGCATGCTTTTTTCGCTCCACGGAATGTCGCCTTGATCGGAGCAACTGACAAGCCGGGCAGCGTGGGACGCACCGTGCTGTGGAATCTGATCAGCAATCCATTCGGCGGCGCCGTGTTTCCGGTGAATCCCCATCGGAATCAGGCGTTGGGTATCAAAGCTTACCCCAACCTGGCTGCTGTTCCAGATCCGGTCGACCTCGCGATCATTGTGACCCCAGCACCTACCGTCCCTGACTTAATCCACGAATGTGTCGAGAACGGAGTCGAAGCAGCAATCATCATTTCTGCCGGTTTTAAGGAGATCGGCGAAACCGGCATTGAGTTAGAGAGACGAATTGTCGAGCAAACGTGTGGCGGGAGAATTCGCGTTATCGGACCAAATTGTTTGGGCGTGATCAGGCCGTCGTCCGGGCTAAACGCCAGCTTCGCCGCTGGAATGGCACGGCGTGGAAATGTCGGATTGATCAGTCAGAGTGGTGCTTTGTGTACTGCAATACTCGATTGGAGCCTGCGAGAACAAGTTGGATTCAGTGGGTTCGTATCCGTTGGATCGATGGTCGACGTGGGTTGGGGGGATCTTATTTCCTATTTCGGAAACGATCCGTACACACAAAGCATCGTAATCTACATGGAAACGATCGGTGACGCTCGCTCGTTTCTCTCGGCGGCTAGGGAAGTAGCGCTTACCAAGCCGATCATCCTGATTAAGGCCGGACGCACCGAGGCTGCGGCCAAGGCGGCAGCAACCCACACCGGTTCGCTGGCCGGTAGCGACGAGGTGCTCGATGCAGCGCTGCGCCGCTGCGGTGTGCTGAGGGTCGACACGATCGCAGAACTTTTCGACATGGCCGAGGTGCTCGCCAAGCAAAAACGCCCTCGCGGCCCGCGCCTTACGATCGTCACCAACGCTGGCGGACCAGGAGTCTTGGCTACCGACTCATTGATTGCCTCCGGCGGTCAGCTGGCACCCCTCGAGCCGGAAACAATCACCGCTTTGAGCGACTTGCTGCCCGCCCATTGGAGCCATGCCAACCCCATCGATATCCTGGGCGACGCGGATGCGGACCGCTACGCCAAGGCACTGGAAGCTGCCGCCAAGGATCCCAATAGCGATGGTCTGCTCGTGGTCCTCACTCCGCAGGCCATGACGGATCCGACCCAAACCGCCGAGAATCTGCTGCCACTTGCCAAGCGCATCGATAAGCCAATTCTCGCGAGTTGGATGGGAGGGTCGAATGTCGCTGCCGGGACCGCCATCCTGAATCGAGCGGGCATTCCCACGTTTGCATATCCGGACGCCGCAGCCCAGGCCTTTCAGTACATGTGGCGGTACAACGATAACCTGCGGCTGCTATTCGAAACGCCCACGCTGGGCAGCAAAATCGAGGAGGATGCTTCAGCGTACGGCAACATAAAAACGATGATCCAGTCGGCACGAGCCGCGGGGCGGACGGTGCTTTCCGAATGGGAGTCGAAACAAATCCTCGCGGCCTACCGCATTCCCACCGTGGACACACGCCTGGCACACAGCCCAGACGAAGCCGTGCAACAAGCTCGTGAAATCGGTTATCCGGTCGTGCTGAAACTGCACTCCGAAACCATTACTCACAAGACCGACGTGGGTGGAGTTCAACTGGATTTGCGCGACGAAACGACAGTGCGGATAGCGTATCAGGCGATTTGCTCGTCCGTTGCCGAACGAGCCGGTTCGGAACATTTTCTGGGCGTCACCGTCCAGCCCATGATTCCCCGCGATGGTTACGAGTTGATTCTGGGCAGCAGTATCGACCCGCAATTCGGGCCGGTTCTGCTGTTTGGATCGGGCGGACAACTGGTCGAAGTCTACAAGGATCGGAACCTCGGGCTGCCACCCCTAAATACGACGCTGGCTTTGAGAATGATGGAGCGGACGCGGATCTTCACGGCGCTACAAGGTGTACGCGGGCGCCAGCCAATTGATTTGAAGTCGCTCGCTCAACTCCTCGTCCGATTCAGCGATCTCGTGGTGGAACAGCGCTGGATCAAGGAAATCGACATCAACCCGCTGTTCGCGTCGTCCGAGCGGTTGATTGCAGTGGACGCGCGGGTTGTCCTGCACGATTCGACGCTTCGCGAAGATCAACTGCCTCGTCTGGCCATTCATCCTTACCCAGTGCAATACGTTACCCACTGGAAAATGAAGGATGGAACGAGCGTTACCATACGTCCGATTAGACCGGAAGACGAACCGTTGATGGTTAACTTTCACGGGATGCTCTCGGAGCAGAGTGTCTATTTACGGTATTTCAATATGATGCAATTGAGCCAAAGGGTGGCGCACGAGCGTCTTTCGCGGCTCTGTTTTATCGACTACAACCTGGCCATGGCGTTGGTCGTCGACCGCAAGATTCCGCAGACCATCGAGCACGAGATTATCGCCGTCGGACGATTGACGAAACTGAGCGGGTCCCGAGCGGAATTCGCAATCGTTGTCGCCGACCAGTTTCAGCGGCAGGGATTGGGAGTCGAGTTGCTCTCGAGGTTGGTGCAGATCGGTCGCGACGAGAAGTTGCGGTTGATCCGAGCCGATATTTTGCCGGAGAACCGAGCCATGCAGCGGGTGAGCGAAAAATTGGGTTTTCGCCTTCGAAGCCTACATGATGGTTCGCTCGTCCGCGCTGAACTGGCAGTGGTTTAGCGCAGTTGTCAATCGCCATCCTGCTTGCCAGGGTGGTTTAACGGCTTTTGCACTACTTCGACTGTCCCAAGTTCGTTGCCGACCGGAATCCTCGAGCGGGAAAGAAGATCGGGAACACTAATCTTCGCTAATCGAATTGATGGGGATACGTGACGATTCGTCCCGAATAGTAGTCTGTTAGTATTGTCATTTTTTTTCAGCGGCTAATGTACGTCCGACATGCTTCATCATTTTGATTTTCAAAAACGCATGTTTGTCGATGGAAATGGACGAAAAATGATCGACCCTTTTCTTCTGTGATTTCCATTACTGAAGATCAGCGAAGATTAGTGTTCCTTCCCCAATCAGGATCAAATGGTGCGCTAGGATTCTACTTCGTCGAGCGGTAACGCGCAGTTGCACGCGCTGGTGGGCGGTTCGGCACAGTCCACTGACTGATGTGCTGTTTCAAGAGGCCTGAATCCTGCGAGAGCGCAATCCAAAGGTCGCGGCACTAGAAGTGCAATAACCATGCGACTTGATCGAGCGCTCGTGCGCCCGGCGATAGTCACCTTCGTATGGAGTAACAGGTATGACTCATTCGAACCGCCCCGTTTTCCGCTTAATCGTCGTCCTATTCTTCATTGGAACGCTATGTGGATCGTCGCCCCTACGAATAAACGGTGACGAAGAGAAAGACCCCAAAAACAAGGAAGTGCCGACAAGCGTGTGGATGAAGAAGAAATTGGATTACTCGCAAAACATTCTATCGGGACTTGCGAGCGCAGACTTCGACAAGATCGCTGCAAACGCCGATGCTATGCAGGTCTTGAGCAAAATTGAGGGATTTATCCGAAGTCGCACACCGGGCTATCGAACTCAGCTCCAGATCTTTGAACAAGCGAATCAAGAGATCATTGTGCAAGCGAAGAAGGACAACGTCGAAGGAGCCACTTTGGCCTTTACGCAGCTCACGATCAGCTGCGTGAACTGCCATAAGCAGCTGCGCGAATCGATGCGAAAGTAATCACGCTGTGCGCGTTACAGTCGCGAGAATTGCCGTTGTAGCCTGCTGTGTAAAGTCGAGTGACAACATGGTCCGGCATTTTCGTCACATACCCGGCTAGTGTGAGCGGATCAACTGCCCTACGTTGCACGCACTTAACGCGGCGGGGACCGAGATTTGAAAGTCAAAACGGAGAGAGACTTGATGCGGCGGCTTTGGATCTCTTTCACCGTGGTGATGATCGTATCATTCTCGGTTCTTGGTTGGATCGGAACTCGCATCTATCAGGAGGCCCCTCCAATTCCTGACCGGGTCCTGGCTACGGATGGGACGGTCGTCATTGACCATGGGGACATTGCCGCCGGTCAAAATGTATGGCAATCTCTTGGCGGAATGGAAGTTGGCTCCATCTGGGGACACGGTAGCTATGTCGCGCCCGACTGGACCGCGGATTGGCTCCACCGGGAAGCCACGTTCATTCTCGACCATTGGGCGACAAGCGAGTTCGGAGCCGATTACGCCGAGCTCACCTCGGAGCAAAAGGCCCAGCTTAGCGGTCGGCTTGCCGAATCCGTGCGAAATAACCGGTTCGACCCGGTTACGGGCGACGTCACAATGGATCCAGTTCGCGCGGCCGCTTTTCTTTCGAACCTAGAGCACTATTCGGAAGTGTTTACGCAAGGCAGGAAGGAGTATGCAATCCCGGCCGGCGCCGTCTCGGATTCCAGTCGCGTGCGACAGCTCGCCTCTTTCTTTTTCTGGACGGCTTGGGCCGCATCATGCAATCGACCGGGTGACAACGTAACCTACACGAACAACTGGCCATATGAACCGCTCATCGGAAATCGACCGACCGGCGAGACGGTCGTCTGGACGGGCGTCAGTATCATTATGTTGCTGGCTGGTATTTCGGCGATGGTGTGGTGGTACGCCGCACGCCGGTCGGACGAACCGGCGCCAATTCTTCCCGAGACCGACCCGCTCGGAGGCTGGATAGCCACGGCCTCACAAAAGGCGACTGTTAAGTACTTCTGGATTGTGGCGGCTATGATTTTGGTGCAGATGCTGCTTGGCGTTGTGACAGCGCACTACGGCGTGGAGGGGGACGGGTTCTACGGTATTCCACTCTCCAAATGGCTTCCGTACAGCGTGACCCGTACGTGGCACGTGCAGATTGGGTTGTTCTGGATCGCCACATCCTGGCTGGCAGCGGGCCTATTCATCGGACCGCTAGTCAGCGACGTTGAACCGAAAGGACAGGCGCTAGGGGTTAATGTGCTATTTCTAGCGCTTTTGACCGTGGTTGTCGGCTCGCTGACCGGCGAGTGGCTTAGCGTGCAAAATCATTTGTCGGATCAGGTTTCCTTTTATTTTGGACACCAAGGTTACGAGTACGTGGATTTGGGTCGCGTATGGCAGATTGCCTTGATGATAGGGCTGCTGCTGTGGCTGTTCCTCATGGTACGAGTGCTTCGGCCTGCGCTCCGCAGGCAGGGAGATGAAAAACAACTGGTGGCGCTGCTGCTCGTTTCGACGGCCGCGATCGCACTGTTTTACGGAGCCGGACTGACGTGGGGCCGGCACACGCACCTGTCGATCGTCGAGTACTGGCGGTGGTGGGTAGTGCATCTGTGGGTGGAAGG
>JANNPR010000817.1:0-10814 GCA_031400345.1 Planctomycetota bacterium
TCAAGGAGGTGATAGACAACTGTATCGATGAACATACGATGGGGCACGGTAAAAACGTGGACATTTCCATAGAAGGGAAAACAGTAACTATCCGCGATTACTTCCGTGGCCTTGAGAAGTTCTTCACGCTTGCGGGCACGTTCATCGGCGAGCAGCGGATTGCGGCACACGACCAGTCGCTCGCCGGGGAACAGTGCCTCGGATGTGATCTCCGCAAGATCCTTGTCGTCAAACAGCGAACGGCTGATTTTGCCTGCGTCCACCAAAGCCCGAATGGCTTTTGATCGCAGATTTCAGCTCAGTCTGGCGAGAGTGATGAGCACATTGCGTTGGCATGACTCCTCAGGGAGTCGCGAATTGCCTGGGAACGTCCTGCCGAGCGATTTCAACAGGACCTTTGGCAGTTTCCGGCTCTCCGTTTTTCCGTTAATTCAGCGCCCAATTTGCGCGCCAGCAACGCTCATATGCTATAGGAGACGCTATGGCATCCCAAGCGACGCCCTTTGAGCACTACCGCGACTATCTTTGCCTCGTGGCCAAGATGAGTCTCGATCCGCGCTTGCAGGGCAAGATTGACTCCTCAGATCTGGTCCAGGAGACGCTGCTGCAGGCCTATGAGGCGGGCGACCGCTTTCAGTGGCAAGGCGAGGCCCAGCAAGCCACGTTTCTGCGGCAGATTCTCGCCAACCGCATGACCGACGCCGTGCGCCGCTTTTCCACCGGGGCCAGAAACTTCCGCCTGGAGCGATCTCTGGACGCCACCATCGAGCAGTCGGCCTCGCGGCTGGAAATTTGGCTGGCCGCCGATCAGTCGGCCCCTTCGGCCCAGGCCAGCCGCAACGAGTCCGTCCTGCGGCTTGCCACCGCACTCGCGAAATTGCCGGAAGATCAGCGAAAAGCAGTAGAATTGAAGCACCTGCATGGCGAGTCCCTCAAGGGAATTGCAGATCTGATGGGCCGCAGTACTACCGCTGTCGCCGGGCTGCTGCGTCGCGGGCTCGACAAACTGCGGACCGACCTTACTGAAGAGACATGAGGGAGCAATGCGCAGCCAACCAACCAACCGGCCCCAGCATGAGCAGTCTCTGGATGAGACAATCGCCGCGTACCTGCTGGCGGCGGAGGCCGGTCCCGCTCCCGACCGCAAAGAGTGGCTGCTCCGCTATCCTCACTTGGCGCGCGATCTGGGAAAGTTCTTTGCCGATCAGGACGGTGTCGAGCGAGCCGCTGCCGAGCTGCGCAACGCCGTGCATGGCGATTATGCCAACGAGGCAGAGCAACACGCTCGGCAAAAGCACGCCGCCGATGCGACCCACATGGCCGGCGGGACAGTGCTGGGCGATTTCCGCATCATTCGGGAGGTCGGCCGGGGCGGCATGGGATTGGTCTACGAGGCGGAGCAGGTTTCCCTGGGGCGCCGGGTGGCGCTGAAGGTCCTCCCTTACATGGGCATTATGGATCCCAGGCGACTGCAACGCTTCCGCCACGAAGCGCAGGCTGCGGCTCAACTGCACCACACGAACATCGTCCCGGTGTTCTTCGTGGGCAGCGAACGCGGCGTTCATTACTACGCTATGCAGTTCATCGACGGCCGCAACCTGTCCGACGTAATTCGCGAGCTGCAATACGCGGAATCAGGCCAAACATCGGCGGGCGTTGGGGGTGGAGTAGATCCCACCATTCTTGTGCAAAGCCATGCCGGACCCGTGCCGGAGAAGGCAGAACTGGCTGGCTTCTCAGTACCAGGCAGCACTTTGGCCGTCGCTCGCGCCAACACGCTGGCCTCCAAAAGTGGCTCGACTACACTGCGCGCCCAGCAGCAGCGATTTCAGACCGCAGCTCATATGGCCGTGCATGTTGCCGAAGCGCTCGACTATGCCCACCAGCAGGGAATTATCCACCGCGACGTGAAGCCGGCGAATCTGATGCTCGATGCCGTCGGCCATCTCTGGGTGACGGACTTTGGCCTGGCCCGCATGCAAGCCGACTCCGGTATGACGATGACAGGCGACCTGCTGGGGACGCTGCGGTACATGAGCCCCGAGCAAGCGCTGGCCAAGCGCATTGTCGTGGATCATCGCACCGACATTTATTCGCTGGGGGCGACGCTGTATGAACTGATCACGCTGCAGACCGCGCTGCATGGAGACGACCGCCAGGAGCTGCTGCGGCAGATCGCCTTTGAGGATCCGAGGCCGCTGCGCCGCGTGAATGGCTCGATTCCGGTGGAGTTGGAGACGATCGTGCTCAAGGCGATGGCCAAGAATCCCGTCGAGCGGTACGGCACGGCCCAAGAACTGGCGGAAGACTTGCGGCGTTATCTGGATCACCGGCCGATCGTTGCGAAGCCGCCGACACTGATCGACCGAACTCGCAAGTGGGCGCGGCGAAACAGGCCCCTCGTGGTCAGCCTCGCGGTTTCGCTGACACTATTGAGCGTCGGTCTGATCGCCGGAATTGTCGCCTATGGTTTGGCCCAAGGACAAATCGCGAAAGATCAAACCGCATTGGCGCAGGACAAGGAGCAGTCGCGGCAGGAAACGGCCGAGCAACTCTATCGTACCTTACTCCGGCAGTCAGCTGCTCTGCGTACAGCCAGGCAACCCGGCTATCGCCAACGAGTCTTCAAGACCCTGCACGAGGCAGTCTCACTCGATGTCCCTCACAAGGATCTGAAGCAAATTGAGGCTGAAATCATGGCCTGTCTTCCAGACCCCATCGGTCTGGAGCCGGTTCCCGCACCGACGGTCAAGCGTATGTCCCCCGTGTTAGTTCCAGATGCGTTTCAGAAAATGGGGCACTCATTCTCGATCCGAGCTGCTTCCCCTGATGGGAGCTTGTTGGCGTATGCTCCGTCGTACAAGACCTTGGACGATCAAGCGGGATTAGGCAAGCAGTTGATCCTATTAGACAGCGATGGCAGACAGCTACACAGCGTGGATGCGGGAATCCGAACGATTTTTGACATGACCTTTTCCCAAGATGGCAAATTGCTTGCCCTCGGGGGACAAGAAGGGATTGTGGTCTATCAAGTCCCGGACCTGAAACCCACTGCGGTGATTCGTAGAACCAACATTAGTTCGGTGGCCATCCATCCCAATAATCAAATGCTGGCCTCGTTGGAGCGCACCCAAATTGAATTATGGTCCCTCAACTACAGCCAGTCTGTAGCATTTCCGACAACATCCGAGACGATGAGTGTCAGCGAGGTTGAATTTAGTGCGGACGGGCAGATGCTGCTGGCCATCTCCAAGACGAACCAGCCCTTACAGGGCTGGTTCGTCCAAAGTACGCCCGAGTATCAGAACATCTCGGTTCAAGCTGGCGGAGTCCCGTCCGTCGCCTTCAGTCCAGATGGAGCGATCTTGGCCTCAGTAAGCAAAGATCATCAAATACGGCTGTGGAATACGGCTACTGGTGAACTTTTGAGGATTTGTGCGGGTCACGAGTACCCGGTTGAATCTTTGGAATTTAGTGCGGACGGTCGCTGGCTGGCGTCCGCCGACTTTGGCGGCGTAGTCGGCTTATGGGAGCCCCATTCCGGATCACAGAAATCGTACACCACGAGTGCGATGACCAATGGCAATCAGTTATGGCGAGTACGATTTGATCCATCGAGCCGCTATCTGGTTGCGGTCGGCGATGCTGGAGTTGCAGGTTGGGCCATACGCAGTAATTCCCACAGCACGACATTGGAACCATTCTTAAATCTTCCGCTGTTCACAACGCGGGATCTGGCAATTCATCCGGGCGGAACAGACTTGGTCTTCAAACGGTGGTTTTCGGAAACAGGGCGAAAGGGGCAAATCCTGGCTTATGATCTTCGGACTGCCCAATTGCGACCGCTTTGTAAGGGGGAACCACCTGAAGGCAAGGCTGCGGGAATTCTGCGCCAGTTTTTCTTCGATGTCGACGGTAAAGCCCTAATGTATCAGGGAACTCAGGGGACCGAGGCTTTAGACTGGGATCACAGCGGCGAGCCCTCCAAAAGGTTACCGCGACTCAACGACACTTGTATCACGTCTGTCACCCTGGATGGGCGCTGGGGAGCCGGATGGGGATCTACGGGCGTGGCGCTATATGACTTAACGACGGGGGCAACAGTATTCCGACTGACGGACAATCGGCACGCAATTTGGAGCAGTCAATTCAGCCCGGACGGATCACAATTGGCACAAGGACTCGGAAATGGCCAACTGGAGATCTGGGAGCTGGATCAAGTCCAAGTCCGGCTCGCGGAATTCGGGATCGCCACTCCCTCCACCCGGATAGCGAAGGCGGTGCACCGCGGACTTCCTCCACTCTCAGCGTCGGATTTTGAACGGTTAGTTGTCCTAAACCGCGACCAAGGCCTCAAGACGCTTGCGACATTCCACAAATCTGTGAGACCGGATCTGGAAAACGCTAAGGAACTGAACCAGTTCGCCTGGTACCTGACGACGGCTCCGCAGCTTGAACTTCAAGACGCCAGTCGCGCGCTTGAACTTGCAAAACGGGCTCTGCAACTTGCACCGAATGATGGTCACATCTGGAATACGCTCGGTGTGGCCTACTATCGCTCGGGGAACTGGACGGACGCCATCGCGGCGTTCACGAAGTCCCAGAGCTTGCAAGGCGAAAATGTCTACGACTTGCTGTATCTGGCGATGGCGCGATGGCAGACGGGACAAAAGGATGACGCAATTGCAGTGTACGAAAGAGCTTTAGCCCAAAAGGTGAGTCTACAAGATCAACGGGACTTCGACCGGTCGACTGGGCGGTTACTTCGACTCAAGGCCGAATGTTCCGCGTTGCTCGGCCTTAGTATCAAGCAGGATGACTAGCAGCGTATTCATACTTGGCGGGCCCGAACGCCTTTGCGTTCCCGGCGTCCGCCCCGCGTTGCCCGCTGATGCCCATTTTGTGAGTTCGCAAATCTGTGCTTATTAGTGTCCGCTTTCCCTTCCAAATGCATCATGCGGTTTGCCGGAGATCTCAAGACTTCCTCGCCAACTTTAGACGCGTCATGGGATTATCGCATTACGGGGTGCAAACCGATCAAACGGCTGAGGATAACACCGCTCCCATTTTCACGAAAGGCTTGTCCACCAGAATTGTCTCTAGGCGGCATCGACGTCAGCCACCCGGAGGCATTCGGTCGCATCCGCCGCACCGCCTGCGATCATTGATGGGAGTGTGCGCGTGCCCGCGCCCCTCGTGGACGTGACAAACAACCCGTTGTCGACATGCGTATTGCATCCGCAGCCGCTTGCAATTCCGCAACCGTCTCGCGAAGAACTCGAACGAATGGTAGCGCGAAATCGCGGCCCTGGCACCCAAGTTGTTGCGGAGTTTCACCGATCTGTTGAGCCGGACCTCGCTGATGCTCAATCCTTGAACCGGTTTGCCTGGTATCTCGCCACCGTTTCTCAGCCTGAACTCCGCGATCCGGACCGAGCAGTCGAACTAGCCAAAAGAGCGGCTGAAATGAAACCAACGGATCGCCCGATTTGGAACACGCTCGGCGCGGCTGAGTACCGAGCCGGAGAATGGAAGAAATCCATTGTTGCCCTGGAAAAGTCCATGGAACTCGGCGGCGGCGGCGATGCGTATGACTGGTACTTTTTGGCCATGGCCCATTGGAAATTGGGGCAAAAAGCGGAGGCTCTCTCGTATTTCGAAAAGGCAGTTGCTTGGAGCGAGCGGGCAAACGACAAGGATTTGGGCCGCTTAAAGAAGGAGGCGGCGGAACTTCTGGGGATGTCTGAAACGCCGCCGCCGGCAGAGCTTCCAGCCCGGCCGTAGCAAAGCAAAGCGCTCAGCCGCACCTTCCGGGCAGCGATCGTCGGGCAACCTGGCGAAAAACTTCAACATGGCGCGCCCAATTTCACTCGCGCCGCCGCTTGTTCTCTTAGTGACCTGTATCCGCCTGGGAACAATGAATCATGCATGACCGCGTGATTCATCCACCTACCCTTTGATGGAGTCCTCCCACATGGCTTTTGCCTCCTTTTCCAGACATAATCAGAATCGGCGCCGCGCTTTGGTCGGACTGGAACCGCTGGAGCAGCGCCTCCTGCTTGTGGCCGAACTGCACTTCACCGATTCAGTCGAGGGACTGGCGGTCGACGCCAGCGAGAACAAGTATGTGTACTACGGCCGCCTGCACGGCACGGTTGATATCGATCCCTCTCCCACCCGAGCGCAACACATCACCGGAACCGCATTCAACAGCTGGGACGACAACAACGGACGATACCTCGTCAAGTATTCGCCCAGCAACGAAGTGCTGTGGACCAAGCCGATGGCTGAGCTTCCCGGCCTAACCCGCGGAATGGACTTGAAGGTTGCCCCAGACGAAACCGGCGTCGAGCACCTGTACGCATTGGGTAATTCTGTCTCCAAGCTGACGCTGAATGGCGTTACAGTTTGGACGCAGAAAACGTCGGCTTGGGTGATTGAAAGCCATGTGGACACCAATGGCGCGGTCTACGCGACGGGTCAAATCCAAAGCTCCGCTGATTTGGACGTCGACAAAACGTGGCCAGACGGACGCGACTTAGTGACTGCAAAGGGGCAGGGGGTATATGTCGCCAAATGGTCGCCCGGAGGCGAACTGCAGTGGTCGCGAGCCATTCAGTCGTCCACGAGCGATACCGCGGGCGTAGTTTCGGTGGGCGATATTTCTATCTCCAACGGCATCGTCTACCTCGGTGGAATCTTTGATGGCACTCTCAGTCTGGGAGGATTGACCAACCAGCGGATCGACTCGTCATCGACAAAATACGATGGCTTTGTGGCCACCTATGACACTGCCGGCAACTACCGCTCGGTTGCGCACTTCATCGATGGTGAGGTGGATCACCTGCGGGTCGCTGGTAATGAGGTCTATCTCACGGCGACGTTTGGCTACACGGCCGACATGGATCCGGGGGCGGGACAGAAGCTGCTAACGCCCATTAACCTTAACGGCGACGCACTGGCCGTCGCAAAACTGACCTACAGCGCCGGCGATGCGGTCACCGCGCCGAGTTGGAACCTGAACTGGGCACATGGCTTTGCCAGTTCGTATAACAATGTGGCCGGCGGATTGCAGGTGTCTGGAAGCAATGTTTACATCAGCGGCATGTTTGGGGAAACGACCGACTTCAATCCCGACCCGGCGATAACTTATAACCTGGTGGCGGGTGGAAGCAGTGAAGTTTTTGGTCGCGGCGACATTTTTGTCCTCAATCTGGCGACCGTGAACGGCGGCTTGCAATGGGTGTCCCAAATTGGCAGCACGGTCCGCCTCGCGGTGGAAAATCAGGAGATCGCCGACGTTGTCGTCGGCTTGAGCGGATCGCTGCATTTGAGCGGGCACATCGCCCATGGGCCGGTGCATTTTGGTGGACCCGGTGGCGCTGCTAATCCAATCCTGAACGGAGGTCTCGACACCGATGCCTTCATCGGCAAGTTGGGAGCGGATGGCAGCTATCAGGGTGGGTTTAATGTTGGCGCTATCGGCCGGACCATGGACAATGGCGATCCTGGTTACACCGAAGTCGGTAGTTGGAAGAACTCCACCAACGGCTGGGAAGGAGACTCGCGCAGCAATACCAAGGGAAGCGGCGCCGACAAAGCGCGCTGGACATTCACGGGACTACCTAATGGAACGTACCAGGTCATCACTCAGTTCCCGGCGGGAAAGTTCAATGCATCCAACGCCCCTTTCCGCGTGAACGGCACGTTGGCAGTCGTGGACCAGAAAACCGCTCCCAACGATTACTACGCCGGGATCATATCCGGGTATTGGGAGAACGTTGGCACCTTTGCTGTGACTAACGGCACGCTGCAGGTCGAGTTGAGTGATGCTGCCAATGGAACCGTCGTGGCCGACGCCATCCGCATCTGGTCGGTGACGCCGGCGGCAGCTTTGTCGGCTTCAGCTGCGCCGCCTGTCGGTGTACGTCCAGGGGGGGGCTTAGGGTTGCGGACATTGATGCCGTCTATGCTGAAGCGATCGCACGCTGGCAGGCTGTCGGCGTCGATACTTCCGCTCTGGATGGAGTGACCGTCCAAGTTTCCGATCTGGCCGGTCCGACGCTGGGCCAGGCACAGGGTAGCACGATCCTGCTCGATAGAAATGCCGCGGGCTGGGGCTGGTATATCGATGCCACGCCGGAAGACGACAATGAGTTCCTCTGGCCGGGCAACCAAGGGGAGAAGCACCGCATCGATCTGTTGACAGTGCTGATGCATGAGATGGGCCACATTCTCGGCGTTGAGCACCAGGAGCAAGGCTTGATGGCCGAGACCTTGGCCGCTGGCACACGGCACTCGCCTGAAAATGGCACCAGCGACGAGTTCTTCGCCCAGCTCGGCGACGATGCTAATGCGTATGCCAGTCTTTGGTTTGCTGAAAGCGAATCGCTCGAACAGAAAAAAGCGGCGCGGGTACGAACCAAACGCTCCCCTGCGTTGCACGATCTTCGTACATTCCATCAGGGGAGAGGAGGGATCTAACAGCCTGTTAAAAAACCACTCACGAGCAGCCCGGCGGTAGAGTGCCTTGGCCTCCGCGGGCTTGGCCTGCTCCCGGAGTGACAGGGCCAGGTCGTTCATGGACCAGAGCGTCACGCGGTGGTCCTCACCGAGGTGCCGGCGGAGGAGGTCGAAGGCCCGTTCCAGGTGCGGCTGCGCCGCCCCGTACAGGCTGTGGGCCCTGTACGTCTCGGCGATGGTCTGCCGGATGGCCGCCTCGATCAGCGGCTGCCGGTCGAACCTCCCCTCGATCATCTGGGCCGCCCGATCCAGCAGCGTGCGCAACTTCAGGTCGCGGTCGGGCTCGTGGTCGGGGCTGGCCTGGGCCAGCAGGTCCTTCTGCAGGAAGTCGTTGACGGCCTGGGCGATGGCCGCCTGTTCCTTGGCATCCGCCTCGGCTTTGGCGGCCCGGTCGCGCTGGGTCTCGGCCTCCTTGCGCTGCGCCTCCTCCGCCTGGCGGGCCTGTTCCTTCTGGTCTCGCTCGGCCAGGGCCGCCGCCTCGGCGTTGGTCGCCCGCACCGCTTGCCAGGTGCTGAGTGCCACACCCGCCACGAGCAGTAGCATGATCGCCGCCATCGCCATCGCCGACGCTGCGTCGCCTCCCATGCGTAGAAATCGCTTCCGCATCGTGAACGCCCGCTCTGCGGGCTACAGAGAGCACGAGTAGGACTCAACCTGGCATGAGTCGCTCTTGGCTGTCGATGGGAAGTGCAGGGCCCTACACTGAATTCTACCGTCCACTGTCGCCGAGCCCTGCTCATGTCTGATGTCACCCAAATTCTGTCCCAAATCGAATCTGGTGATCCGTTGGCCGCCGAGCAATTGTTGCCGCTGGTGTACGACGAACTACGGAAACTGGCAGCGGCAAAACTGGCTCAGGAAAATCCGGGCCAGACACTGCAAGCGACTGCGCTGGTGCATGATGCCTACCTTAAGCTGGTCGATAGCCAGAATGCTCAACGCTGGAACAGCCGGGCCCATTTCTTTGCAGCGGCGGCCGAGGCCATGCGGCGGATTCTTGTCGATCAGGCCCGCCGCAAACAGGCTCAAAAGCGCGGAGGCCTGAATCAGCGTGTCACGTTGGACGCGGCCGATGTCGGCTTTTCCACGCCGGATAACGAGCTTCTCGACATTGATGAAGCCCTGACCCTGTTGGCGGTCGAGGATCCCCAAGCCGCCCGCCTGATTCAGCTACGTTACTTCGCTGGATTATCGTTCGAGGACGCCGCCGAGTTGGTCGGTCTCTCTCGCTCAACCGCCTACGAACACTGGTCCTACGCGCGGGTTCGCCTCAAATCGCTGCTGGACGGTGAGGGATCGACACATTTCCACGATTGACGTCGTTTTGTACCGCACGCGGTCCAAAATCCGACATTCCCTGCTACGTCTCCTTTACGGCCGCGCAACGCATAAGCCCAGCCCATGGCGGCGGCTCATCTCTACGGCAAGAGTGTCTTCCCCCGTTCTTTCTGTGTTTCGACTCCTTCGAAGTTTTAGAAATTTTTGAATTTCTTCCGGACGAATCGGAAGCCAATTCCGCACTGTACTGTGATTAACCCACCTGGAATTGCGTTTTGCCATGCCCACAGATCTGCGAAAAGCCCGCGAACTCTTCCTTCACGCCGTCGGCAAGCTGCCGCCGGAGCAGTGGGAAGATTATGTCACCGAAGCTTGCGGTGGGGATGCCGAACTGCAGCAGCAGGTGGGTCGTCTTTTGCAAGTCCACCGAGAAGCTGGAAGCTTCCTGGACGCACCAGCCCCCGAACTGGATTGCACCCTCGATCCACCTTACCACGAACACCCCGGCACTCAGATCGGCCCCTACAAACTGCTGCAGCAGATCGGCGAGGGCGGCATGGGTGTGGTGTACATGGCCGAGCAAACTCAGCCCGTGCAGCGCAAGGTGGCACTCAAGGTCATCAAGCCGGGCATGGATACGCGGCAGGTGGTGGCACGATTTGAGGCCGAGCGGCAGGCGCTGGCCATGATGAATCATCCTAATATCGCCAAAGTGCTGGATGCCGGAGCGACCGACGCGGGACGACCCTATTTCGTGATGGAGCTGGTCAAAGGGGCTCCAATCACTGAATTCTGTGATCAGCAGAAACTTGATACCCGCGAACGACTGCAATTGTTCATCACGGTCTGCCAGGCGGTTCAGCACGCACATCAAAAGGGCTTGATCCACCGCGACATCAAGCCCAGCAACGTGCTCGTCGAAATGCACGACGTTACGCCAGTACCAAAGGTGATCGATTTTGGCGTGGCCAAAGCGATTGGCCAGTCACTCACGGATAAGACGCTGCACACTG
>JANNPR010000826.1:0-3260 GCA_031400345.1 Planctomycetota bacterium
TTTTCACGCACCGGCGCGGTCATGTCACTGGCGATCACACCCGGACACACCTCATAGACACGAATGTTCTCGTCGGCCAAACGGGTAGCGAACAGCTTGGTAAGCATACTCATACCAGCCTTTGCGATGCAGTAGTCCGCACGATTTGTGGACACGGCATACGCGGAAATAGACGAGATATTGATCAGCGTTCCATAGGACATGACGCCGGCTCGCAGACATTGGATCATCTGATTTGCCCCCTGTTGCGCCAGAAAGAAGGGGCCTTTCAAAATGGTCTTCATTACTGTTTCCCATCCTTCCTCGGTCGCCTCCAGCAGATCCTTGCGCCCCGGCGACGTAATTCCAGCATTGTTGACTAGAACGTCTAATCTCCCGTATTCACGCAGCGCGCTCTCCACCAGCGAGACTCGGTCGCCAGCCGAGCCCACATCGCCGCGAACTGCAATCGCTCTTCCCCCGAGCGAGGAGATCTCGTGCACGGTCTCTTGTGCAGCCTGTTGATTCTGTAGAAAGTTGACCACCACCGCGTAACCGGCGCGGGACAACTCAACGGCGATTGCCCGGCCAATGCCTCGGGAAGCCCCTGTAACAATGGCGGCAGGTGATTGGTCACTTGTCATTGGTCACTTGTCATTGGTCATTGGTCATTGGTCATTGGTCATTGGTCATTGGTGATGCCACCGAACCGCTCAACCGGATTTTGCCAGGCGCCGAAGCACTTCGATCCCACGTTCGATAGTACGGTTATCCGCAGCGTAAGATATGCGGAAGTGAGTATCTTGATAACTGAATATCTTACCGGGAATCACTAGCAGGCTGTGTTCAATCGCCTTCGCCACGAATTCGCTACCGCTGCCCCAAGGCGTTTTCGGAAACAAATAGAAAGCGCCGCCAGGCCTGACTATGTCGTAGTATTCGGCGATTCCCTCTAAGAGCATGTCTCGCTTGAGGCGATAGTTGGCGACGTGTTGCTCCATGTTAACGTCCATGGCGACAGCGCCAGCCCACTGAACGGGCTGAGGTGCACAGACAAACGTGTACTGTTGCAATTTGACCATCGTATCGATTACTTCGGCTGGGCCATGAACGAATCCCAGTCGCCAGCCCGTCATCGCATGACTCTTCGAAAAGCCATCGATCACGATCGTCTGATCGTTGAAAGTTGCCGGCGAAATGAATGGGCCGTCGTAAGTGAATTGACAATAGATTTCGTCCGAGATCAGCGCTATTTGGTGCTCGGCGGCTAACTGAGCTAAGCCGCGGATCTCATCTTCAGTCGCTGTCACCCCGGTCGGGTTGGCCGGACTGTTGAAAAGGATGAGCTTCGTACGTGGCGTGATCGCAGACTCAACTCGCTCAAGATCGATGCGAAATGAAGGATAGGTGTTGATCATCACCGGGACTCCTCCGGCGAGATGTGTAAGCGATTCGTACATTACAAAAAAGGGATCGAAGATGATCACTTCATCGCCGGGATTGACTATGGACAACAAAGCCAACACCAGCCCGCCACTGGTCCCCGAACTGACAAAGACTTTGCGGTCACCTTGGCCAAATTGCTGATCCAAACGGGCTTGCAACTTCTCTCGCAAGACCGGCATCCCTTGGGTCAACGCATAGCCGTTCTTTCGCGACTCGATGGCCTTTACACACGCGGCTTGAACCTCATCGGGGACATCAAAATCCGGCTGTCCAATGGAAAGGTTTATGGGGTCGCGCAGTTGATTCGCCAAGTCAAAGATCTTGCGGATACCGCTACTATCGAATGATTTTGTACGATCGGCGATCCAGGGATGAGGCATGAGGGATTACTTCAGAAGTGAAAATTCAGGTGTGGAAATCAATCGGCAGCGATTTTTAGCCGCTCGCCCCAGCCCAGTGCCGTGGCAGTTGTTTGCGAGAATTTCCACTCAGCGGGCGAGACGTTACTTAACTCAACCTTACCCCGTTCCGCGGCAAGTGTGACTGCCTGCGGCAAATCCAAATAGCGCATGACATTTAGGAAATGCGGTCCGTCACGATGGGAACTTGGTATTGAATCCAACTCTAACCGATCCACATTCGGCTCGAACAACGACGCGTATAACGCGACTCCGGCCATCCGGCGTTCGCCGCGCAGGGTCAGCGGCACATCTTTGAATGGATCCATGCTTCGTATCGTCTGCAAAGCGCGACGCACATCCCAAACTTGCATCCCCTCCCAAGTCTGACCTAATAAATAAAACCGCCGTTGGATCTGCACTTGCTTCTTTTCGCTCGGATCCCAGGCGGTCGGTCCAATGCCGCGTGGCGCGACAAACACGATCGCTGTGTCAGCAAGACGTTTTCTAAGAGCGGCTACTGGCCCAGCATCCCCGTCTGGTGGCTGCTCATTCGGGAAGGCCTCTGGAAAGTCGTTGGCAACAGTCGCTAGGAATTCGCGCCACTGCTGTTGGTCAAGTATCTCGACTGTAACGCGGCTTGGTAGTTGGCTATTCGCAGATGACACCACATACATAGGCAAACGCACCCCATGTTGGCTCGGGTATTCCAACACCTTGAGGCGGACGTCTTGGCTTTCGCCTTCAAAAACGTTGGTTGCCACCGACGGTGGTTCGTCGATCGGCCAAGCTCGGAATGCCTTTTCAGTCAATGCCGCATACCAACGGTCACGGATTAACTGCCAGTCTGCCGAGTTTGCGGGAATGGTAGGCTCGAGGGCGATCGGCACAAACGTTTCATGAATTGACGTGTTCTGTTGGTCGGTTGGCAATTCTGGAAATACCTTTAGCTCATGCGGCTCGAAGAAGGGCACCGCCGTTTTCTCGATAAGACTATCGTCTTGCTTGAGAAAATGATTCAACCAACGGAAGGCGTGGACCTGCAGCTCCTGAGTATCCTTGTGCGGGCCTGCGGTGATGTTCAGCGCAACTTTGTCTTTGGCCCCGTACAACGAGTAAATATGGCGCACCTTTTCGAAAGTCCGCATCACGCCATTCAGTGGAAATATCGAGTCACTATCGGTGTTGGCAATCAACAACGGTCGTGGTGCGACCATCGCAGCCAATAAGGGATAGTCCCACTCATACGTGTTGACAAAGTACATGCAATCGCAGTGACCTTCGACGCAGCCATCGACAACGTGGTTTTGGAGGTCGGTAATGCCGGCGGTCGGCACAGAGGCTTGGATGCGTTCGTCGAGTGCAGCAATCCACCAACTGTAGGCCCCTCCCCCGCTACGACCAGTCGCTCCCATCCGATCCGGATCGACATCCGAT
>JANNPR010000845.1:0-3470 GCA_031400345.1 Planctomycetota bacterium
CGACGACACGAGTGACTGGGATGACATAGAACTGCGCGGAACGTTGGTGAAGTCGTCCAAGTAAATTGGCATCCGGCTTGCCTGGAAGACCGTCGAGCTAATTGCAAATGAACGTCCAGATAAAACTTTTTCTAATCTTATTAACGGCTGGTCTATTGGGCGTTTTCTCTTTTTTGCTGGTTGACTTGTCGGCTTTAATAGCAATTTTGCCGATGCCGGCGGGAACAGAAATTTCGTCTTTTACTCCGGCGATGAAACTTTTGAGCTTGACTCAACCGGCGGTCATTTTGTTCATCGCGATTCTTGTCGGCGTCGCACTGGCTCCTAAAGTCGGCTTATCGTCGCCTGTGGCTGAAGCGGCGGCCGGCGGTGGACAGCTAAGTTCAGCTTTCAAGCTGCAAATTATTCCGGGCTTAGTCGGAGGTTTGGCGGGAGGCGTTGCCGTCGTTCTAACTGCGTTGCTGTGGAAATCGTTTTTTTTGCCGCCTGAAGTCATTGGGCGAATCGCCGAACTGACCAAAATCCTTCCGCTTCCAACCCGTCTGCTGTATGGCGGCATCACCGAAGAATTATTGCTTCGTTGGGGATTGATGACGTTGCTTGTTTGGGCAGCGTGGCGACTGTTTCAAAAGGAACAGAACAAACCGAAGCCCGCATATTTTGTCAGTGCCATTCTGATTTCATCTGTAGTATTCGGCATCGGTCATTTGCCAATCGCCCTTTTGTTGGTTCCCCAAGCTACTGCTGCTTTAATTGTTTTTGTCGTCGCTGCCAATTCGCTTTTCGGTTTGATCGCCGGTTATCTTTATTGGAAGAAAGGTCTTGAGTCAGCGATAATTGCGCATATGTTAGCGCACGTTGTAATGTTCACGGCGAGTTATTTCGGAGCGTATTTTTAGTTTTGCCGATTGGTGTCTTGCCACGCACGGCAGCACAACGCCATACACCGGAGCACGCGGTCGCGTCGTTTGCCAATAAAGAGCCTTATTTCTCGCTTACGCTGCGAGTCGCTATTGGTGCGCCCCGATAAGCAATCGCTCGCCGCACGGCCGGAGGGATATCCGCATCTGGCCCTTTTATCGCTCGCCACAGGATTTCGTTCAATTCGAAGTCGTCGATCTTGTCATACTCGCTGAAATCCATCATGAGAGAGCGATCCGCACCATACGCTGTTGCTTCATTTCGCGCGCCAAGATTGATACGTGATGGCACGTGTTTGTAAGGTGTCAAATCTGGAGCGTCCGTAAACGACTCAAACATCGGCGTAGCTGCTGCATCGAATTGACTGAGTGGGGGCAATCCCAGGATAAGTTCCATCGTGCGTAGCATGCTGCAGGTGCTGTACTGAGTGCTATCCAGATGTCGTCGACGAACATACGGGCTAATCACGAGGCCGACGGTGCGGTGTGCATCGACGTGATCAGGTCCATTCTGTGCATCATCTTCGATTACGAAAATCGCAATTTTTGACCAGTACTTGCTGTGACTGACGGCTTCCACGAGCCGACCCAGGGCTAAGTCATTGCTCGCTACACATGCTTGCGGAGTCGGCGAGCCAGGTCGGGTCCCTTCGGTGTGATTCTCCCCCAAACTCATCACGATAAATCGAGGGAGATTACCGTTTTCCTCGAATTCGCGAAACTCCTCCAAAAAAGAATCCACCCGATCCGGGTCGCGAGACTTTTCACCACTTTTCTTAGGCAGTCCAAACTTAGGGGCCATATGCCCGACTAGTCCGGGTACACGTCCCTCCATCCGAAAGGTTCCGTCAGGTTCACTGACACGTCCCCCGTACTCGCCGTAACTGCGATACGAAATGCCGTGCCGTTTACAAGAATCCCAAATGTAACCGCTAGGAGCCGTCGAAAGGTTACCCTCATCGTCATCGTCTATTCCGGCACGCCGGGAGTAGGTGAGAGCCCAATTCCGCGCGATGTAGTCGGTGTTGTATGCCATGGTCGACCAGGGGTGTCCGTCGGCTGACACGTGACCGTTGCAGTAGAGGTTATCCAATAGCACAAACTCGTTGACCAGCTTGTGATGGTTCGGCGTGATATCTTCCCCAAACATGAGCAAACTTTCGTCGCGGTTACCTCGCGGTAGGTCGCTCAAAACCTGATCGTACGTGCGGTTTTCCTTAATGATGTAAATGACGTGTTCAATCGGCGATCGATCTCCGACCTTGTTGGGGATGGCCGTTTTGCGCGATGCGGGAGCAAACTGCAACAGCTGGTCCGAATAGGGACAATTCTTGTAAACCTGATCGGTCCAAGCAGCGAGTTGTGGTGAAATCGCAGGGTTTGTGTGTTGATCTTTGTTTTCGGAAGTGCTTTCCGTGTCGTCCTCAGGCAGTGGGATGATCGCCAGTGCCCCCGACAACGTCGTGCCGACATGGGCAAATGAGAACGGCCGATAGTCACCAGCTTGTGGCTCTTTTTCGCGAGCCTTTTGCAGGACTTCGTCCGCCGGTTTATTCGATTTTGTTAGGTTCCCTTTGCCCACTCCAACCAGAAGAGTTTTATTGTTTGGCGTGACGGACACTGAGGTAGGGTACCAACCGGTTGGAATGAACCCTTTGACTTGGCTCCGCCGCGGAGACTCGATATCGATCACCGCAATGCAGTTGTTGTCGGCGTTCGCGACATAGAGCGTTTCCCCATCCGGGGCAACTGCGAGTGCATCAGGAGTGCTCCCTTCGGGTGCCAATGGAAACAAGGCAGTGACAATGGTTTCGTGTACGGTTCCGCTCTTCGTGTCGATGACAGAAACCGAATTGCTGGATGCGCAGGCAACGAACAGGCGATCATCGGCGGGGTGCAAAACCATTTGGTTAGGATGTTCGCCAACAGGAATTTTTGAGATGGTGCGCAGTGTTTGGGGATCGACAACCGAAACTCTGCGACCTGCCCAGTCCGAAACGTATAACAGCCCATTTCGCGCTTGAATCACATCGTAGGGTCTCGCCCCAACGGGTGCGGAGACAACAACGCGACCTGAAGTCAGATCGATTTTCGTGATCGCGCCGCCGGTTCCCTGATCTGTCGACGCTGGCCCCCAGGCGAACGACTTATTGCCACCTTTGGGAATGATGGTTAGCGCGAATAAAGCACTGCCTGCCGAGTCGAGGCAAACACCCGTCTTAAAGCCAGCGCTAAGGATTTCATCCGAGGTCAGATCCACCGAGCCTTTGTCAGAGTCGGTAGTACGTTCCTGAGGTTTTTCAATCCGATCGAGATTTCCGTCCCGCAGTTTGAATTCGTGAACGATACCTTCCCCGCCGCCCGACCACCACAAGCGGCCCGTGGACGACTGCAGTGCCAATCCGAACCAACTCTATTTTGCTGTTTGGGCGCTAATTCGCTTGAGAGTGGACAAGTCAATTATGGAAATCTCGTGTGAGTTGTATCCGCTTGTCGCAACGAGTGCATAACGGCCATCGTCTGTGACCAAAATATTAAGTGGTAAATCGG
>JANNPR010000890.1:0-2907 GCA_031400345.1 Planctomycetota bacterium
GTGCCTACTACAACGCGCCTACTACTTCGATCTGGTCGCAATAGTGGGTTCCAGCCAACACCGCAACACGAAGACGATTACGCTGGCTGTCATGGGGATTATGGCCAGCAAAAGAACACCGTCTTGCCATTCCGAATCCCAGCCGGCGCGATCCATCGAATAATGTTCCACTGCGCGAAGAATATAGGTGCAACAAATCGCAGCCGCCCACAGAATGTAGCAAGCCAGTTCGGTCAGCAGGCCTGAGCGGACGCAAAGAAAACAGGCTAACAGAAGTTCACACCCCGCGATCAGCTCCATTTTCCGATTTGGAAAACATGCGGCTGCGAATATCGCCATTGAGACCACCAGGAATCCGACAACGCAGTCCGCTAGGCCAACTGGTTGCATGTCCTGTGGCACGCGTAATCGTGAGTTCGCAGATCGAATTGCCTGTTTTATGTTCATCGGTTATCTCGTCTCGGATTAACGTCCCTGCGATTGTCTCGCCAGCGACCGACTACGAGGTGTAGATTCTGGAAAACTCCCTTGTTGGCGTGTCGGTCGTGCATGGGTAACCGCTTCGCTTCCGACCGCGGGCATGCGTGGCGATGCGGTATCACCGGCCATTTGCCTGGGATATCGATTGGCCGTTTGTGGTCCGCTATCGAACCTGGATCGATTGTCCTGTGACCGGCGGTCTTCCGTTTCACGAAAACGTCGGTCATCCCATTCGCCCCGTTCATTCCGATCCGGCAGGTCATCCACCAAATCGTGTATTTCACGTTTCAAGTTCTTCATGCTCCGAGTCAGGAAACGTAATCGACGAGTGTCAAATGAACCCGTTGGGATAGGTGCAATAATGGATGTCAGATGATCATGACTGCTATGGTCATCAAGCTCATGTAAATGGTCTTCAAAGCAATCCAGGGCCTGGTCCAAACTGTGAACTTCGGCGTGCAATTGACGCCGGCTCGCATGCTGTAATGCCAACACCCTAGTGTGGGCCGCGTGCGTGTAGATTTGACTGGCGTCGAACATCAGAGCGGCAGCCCGAGGATGATGGCGGAATCGCCTTCGTAGCTCCGACGCCACGTCGCGAGACTGTGACATTAACTCGCCGGCCACGCGTTCTATTCGGTCGTAGTGATCGGCACGTGCCATAGAACCACTGGCAACGGCCACTAACAAGGCTGCACACGTTGCGATCGCGGTTCTCATGTTTGTTTCTCCAGCGATTGGTCGTAGCGGTTCAACTTCTTGATTTGGATCCTGACAACTTTGGATCCCATGGATCATGTTGCAAGTGCGATGCCAAGTGATATATGCCGAATAGTCTCATCAGCAACGACATCCGCAGTGTGCCACTGGCTGCCCCCGGAGTTGGTTGGGAATAACATTTAGCGGTCTTTCGGCGGCAAGCCAGTGCCGAGGCGGGTCGCGATTCATCCAATACGGGGACCGGTTAAGTGGTTCTGTGATCCTTCCGTGGCCAGGCCTTATTTTCCAATCCTGCACTCCGGCGTCCACCGAACGAACATTATCCGCTACCGTAGCCCGCTCCGGCGGCTGTCCGAGGCGCACTTCGGATGCGTAATAACACAAAGAAAAATGCGTAATCGCCAAAGTCACCGGCAAACACCTCAGGCTGACTTATACAGTGCGCCATCAGCCCGATGCGGAATGCCATCAAACTGAGCACAGCCTAGCAGGACCGGCATGCCTGCCCGTCGTCTGCCGAATGACGGGCAAGTGTGCCCGTTTCACGAACGTTTGCTTGGACCGTTTCTGGCGTTAGAATTCCGCGCTTCCGGGGGTTCGTGGGAATGGGATGACGTCGCGGATATTTCCCATGCCGGTAATGAATTGGATCAATCGTTCTAGCCCTAACCCAAACCCGGCATGTGGCACACTGCCGTAACGGCGCAGGTCTAGATACCACCAATAGGCTGCAGGATCCAAGTCCATTTGTTTCATTCGTGACTCCAAGACATCGAGACGTTCTTCGCGCTGACTGCCTCCGATAATCTCTCCGACCTTAGGCGCCAGAACGTCCATCGCCCGTACGGTCCTGCCATCTTCGTTCAGACGCATGTAAAAGGCTTTAATCTGGGACGGATAATCGAACAGAATGACTGGGCACTTGAAGTGCTCTTCGGTAAGAAATCGCTCGTGTTCAGATTGTAGATCGCAACCCCAATGCACTGGAAAGTCGAACGTTTTTCCACACTTCTCCAGTATCGTAATTGCCTCGGTGTACGGGAGCCTGATGAACTGGCTACTGACAATTCGGTTGAGTGTGTCCAAGGTAGTGTTATCGATACGTTCATTGAAGAACTGGACATCCTCTGGGCATTGATCCATAACCGCCTTTAAGACTCGCTTCAGAAACCGTTCGGCGAGATCCATGTTGTCGTTGAGGTCGAAGAACGCCATTTCCGGCTCGACCATCCAGAATTCGGAAAGGTGCCGGGTGGTATTCGAGTTTTCTGCGCGGAAGGTTGGGCCGAATGTGTAGACCTTGCCCATTGCACACGCAAAAATCTCGGCCTCCAATTGGCCACTGACGGTCAAAAACGCGGGTTTCTGAAAAAAATCTTGAGCAAAATCGACTCGGCCGTCCGACGTTCGGGGAGGCTTGTCTGCATCCAATGTGGACACTCGAAACATGGCGCCGGCGCCTTCGCAGTCGCTGGCCGTAATCACCGGTGTTTGAATGTAGAGAAACCCATCCTCTTGAAAGAAGTTGTGAATGGCTCGGCAGACGCAATTGCGAACGCGAGTGATCGCACCAAATGTATTGGTACGGGGACGCAAATGAGCCCACTCGCGCAGCTTTTCGAACGAGTGTTGCTTCTTCTGCAAAGGATACGTTTCTGGGTCCGCCCAACCATGAACCGTCACCAACGAGGCATGCATTTCCGTGGC
>JANNPR010001032.1:0-2974 GCA_031400345.1 Planctomycetota bacterium
ATTTCAATTGTTAGCGTCCCTGCTTCGGATCTCTTTTCGATGAGGTGTCCTTCGACGCCGGGTTGCAAACCGGTGTCGCTTAGGTATCGCAGGAACTCGGGGGATTGATCCAAAACGCGGACGATACGAAATCGCGTACCCAGATTTACATCGGTCAAATTCCGATGCGCATTGGGCGCCAAAGTTCCGTCTGATTTGGGGATCGGGTCGCCATGCGGATCAACTTCCGGATGTTGCAAGAAGTCATCCATTCGGTCGACAAGGTACTCGCTGACCGCGTGCTCCATGTTTTCGGCCTCTTCGTGCACCTCGTCCCAGTTGAGTTGCAACGTTTTGACGAGAAACAGCTCGATGAGTCGGTGTCGACGAATGACGCGCATGGCCAGCAATCGGCCGGCATCGGTAAGCCGGACGCCTTCGTAAGGTGTGTACGCCGCGAGGCCGGAATCGCTAAGCGTTTTCAGCATGCTGGTGACCGTGCCAGGAGAAACGTCTAGGGCCGACGCGACCCGTCCAGTCGCTGCAGCACCTTCGGTTTGTCGCTCGCAGATCTCCCAGATCGTTTTGACGTAGTTTTCGATCGTCAAGCTAGGCACAGTTCGGTCCTCTCGCGGTACCGCTATGCTAGGACAGCCCCAAAGAACGGCGCCTGTCACGAATTAACTGGATCAACGCCTTTTGTGGATCAGCAAACTTCTGTATTCCTTCCTCCATCAACGTTGCTTCTAGTCGCTCTGGTTTCACCTTTTCGTCGATATCGGTACAGATTTTCGCGCTTGGCAACACGTCGACGTGACGCTCGAATATTTTTCCGCTAGCTGCCACCTGGTCGTTTGTGGCTGGCGGATTGGTCTGGATGTCCGAACCAGCAAAGGCTTCCACATATTTCCAGGGGGGATCGCCGGCTTTCTTGACCCCTGTGCTGGCAAATACTATTTCTTGCTTTAGGGGCAAGGCCTTATCACTCCAGAATTCTTGGTTCGCATGC
Organism: Planctomycetota bacterium; assembly: GCA_031400345.1. GTDB lineage: Bacteria > Planctomycetota > Planctomycetia > Pirellulales > Pirellulaceae > JANNPR01. The sequence goes on from JANNPR010001032.1 coordinate 989, forward strand.
CAAATTCGCTTGGCGTTGACGATCCCGACGAGCCCTTGTGTTGCGGGCGAGAGCTGCGGAACGTGCTTCTCTGTGTATACGTCAACTCGCGAGACAAAGATGCTATACACGCTCTTAAACTGTTCGCGTGAGGACCGCCGTAAGGCACCTCGCCAGGCAGCGTCTCGCGCTGCCCGGTATTGACGATCCGAAAAAATCAATGTGACGTTCAACGTAATCCCAGCTGCGCTCAACTCTTCGATGGCGTCGATTCCCGCGGGGGTGGCGGGTATCTTGATCATGCGGTTGTCATGGCCAGCGTTCCATTTCTTTCCCAATTCGATATACCGTCGAACCCGTTCCGAGTGGGACGGGCCAAGTTTCGGGTCCTCCAGCAGAGGATCTAACTCAAAACTGACATAGCCGTCATCGCCCTTGGTCTCTAACCACACCGGGTGAAACACTGCTTGTGCTTCTTTCACAAGCTCATCGGTCATGCTCCAAGCGATGGTTTCGTCATCGAACCCTTGTCGCAACAATCGTTCGATTTGATTGTCGAAGCGGCCCGTTTTGATCAAATCCGCCACGATGATCGGATTCGATGTCGCACCCGTAACTCCCCAAGCCCGATTTTCGCGAACCAGTTCGGGGTCAACAGAGTCAAGCCACAGCTTCGTACCGCTGGCAATTAACGATTGCAATGATGCAGACATGACCGGTACATCTCTCAATCAAGGATCCGACACATAACAACAACCGACAAGATAACACACCCGAACCAGTGGTAGTAGGGACACTGAGCCTGGGTGACACGTCCCTGCGACGCTAGGAACGAGCAATCGTAAGGACTTCCTCAAGTCTCAGGGCCGTGCCACCCATTCGCGTACTACTTAGCGCATCCGATACACCCCGACTGATCCGAATAACGGGCCATCGTTATCCAACCGAGCATCACGAAATCCTCAAACTTGGATGTCCGACAGGACGTATAGTTTTCAAAGGTGTTTCACGCTATTTGGACCCAGGTCGGGATTCCGGGGAAAATGAATGTCGCGTAACGGCCAAGATACTCGATTGGAAGTTAGTTTGCTGGCCTCTGAAGACGCCGTGCTGCCGTTTACCTCCGACTGGAATCGTCTCGCCGGAGACGTTCCCTTCCGGCGCTGGGAGTGGCACGGTTCTTGGTGGCGATACTTTGGAAGAACGGACGGGGGCATTGGCAAGTCTGCCGAAAGTCGTCGACTGTTTGTGCTGCTAGTAACCGACCATGGCCAGACGGTAGCGATTGCACCTTGGTACACCGAGCGAACAACGGCAATTGGCAACGTAATTCGCTTCCTCGGCGATGGCAAGGTTTGCTCGGATTACCAGGCCATATTGACGCAACCAGGCTACGAATTGGAAGTTTCGGAAACCCTCGCCCAATGGTTGGGCCAACAGCAAACAAAGAGTCATGCGGCAGATACAGCGGACGATACGCGTGGCTGGGACTTGATTGAACTGACTGGGGTAGACGCTCACCACCGCGTCGTCCCGGCGCTGGTTCGCAATCTTCAGCAACTCGGATTTACCACCCACGAACGCACCAACCAGAACTGTTGGCGACTGGCGATACCCCCGTCGTGGGAAGCTTATCTTGGATCCCTTTCAAAACCCAATCGACGTCGCATGAGACTATCCGACAAACGTTCGCAAGCGAGCGATTGCAGGATCCGGTTGGCATCGACTTTAGCGGAGTTCACCGATATCTGGGAGATCTTTGTGGATCTCCATCAGCGTCGTCGACAGAGTCTGGGCGATGCCGGGTGTTTCGCCAGTGGGCCGTTTTCCCAGTTCCTGCATCAGGCGGCATACCAATTTTTTCAGGCTGACCTGTTGGATTTGTTTTGTGTATCGATCGGCGGACGGCCGGTAGCAGCCGAGCTCTGCTTTTGCGGCGAGCAGACCACATTCGTTTACCAGACTGGTATAGAACCGGATGCCATCGATGAAAACCCGGGCTGGCTC
>JANNPR010001057.1:0-4142 GCA_031400345.1 Planctomycetota bacterium
AAGCAGCAACTCGCGGAGGTTCCTGGCAAAGACAGCAATCGCCTCTTCATCCGCCTTTTCTTTGAGCTGTTGCAAAACGGCCGATTCGGTTGCCGGTAACAACAGACGGCGGTAGCAGTCTTCCAAGGTTGCTACTAGTTCTTTTCGGAACTCGAACTGCGAATTGCGAATGAACCGTTCCTTGAGCTGACGTAAAACGATTTCTTCATCCAGCGTTAGGTTCACCCGCAGCACCCCTTCGGATTCACCTCGTTGCATTGCAAGCAGCCGATGCGACGGAACTCGCTTGATCGGTTCGCGATGGTCGAAGTACATTTCAAACTTGCTCGACGCATCGTTCTTTCCGCGCCGGACCTGCGAGACGATACATCCGAAATCGGCTCCCTGCTTCGCTAGCCAACTGCGAGTATTCGCGTCCTCAGACCAACGTTCTGCCACGATGTCACAAGCCCCCTGCAGGGCCGAATCTTCGTCGGCAACATCCTTGTCAGGACACACGAAGGGTCGGAGCACTTCTTGTCTAGAACGATTGAGCGTCTGCTGACACAGTAGAATCTCCGCCAACGCTGCTAAACCTCGTTCACGCGCAATCGTGGCTCGGGTGCGCTGTTTCGGTTTGAAGGGGAGGTATAAATCCTCTAGTTCCTTCTTATCAAAACAAGTTTCGATTTGCTGGCGGAGCGCATCGCTTAGCCGCCCTTGCTCATCGATTGTTTTTAGAACCGTATTCTTTCTTTGAGCCAACTCGTGAGCCTTATTCAGCAAATCTTCGATGCTGCGCAGTTGTAGTTCATCCAGTCCATTTGTGGCCTCCTTCCGATAGCGTGCAATGAATGGAATCGTATTGCCCGCATCAAGCAAATCGATGGTCGCCGACGCTTGCTCGTGGGAAACTCCTGACGATTGAGCGATACGGTCGATAGTTGTTTTCATAGCACTACATTCGAATGAGCCTGCGATTTTTCCGCCCCAGGGCTCGCCCTAGAGGTTCAACGGCTTGACCACTACTTCGATGTTCGCGAAAGCGAGTGGTTTTGAGTAGGGCAGGAGTGGTATTTTACGGTGCAGCGACGAGAATCGCGACCGAGAGTTGGTGTAGCGTGTCGTTTAACCCCGACTCTCCCAGCAACGCCCACGAGTTACTCTTCGCCGAACGACAACTTTTCACATTGGTGCTTCAGACGAGCGAAACTTGTTGGCAGAAGAACGTTGGTAGCCATCCCGCTAATCGCGTTCGGTAGCTCTCTATCGATGATTAACAGGCACTCAGGTCGACACGGTGATTGCTCCCAACGCTTCGTTTGTTCGGCGGTTACTCCGATGCAATTGACGATCGCGGGCTCAGTCTTACTGATGGTTTCCTCAACCGGAATGGAACGAAGTCCCATCGCTGTGAATAAAGCATTGAGAATGTCGAAACTGTCCGAAGATTGACGGACGTGTCGAACTTTCCGTCCCGCCTGAGACGCTGGGTCTTTGACGCCAGCGGTGGGACCCTCCCGACTTGCGGCAGCGAGTTCCTCCCGGACACGTTTGACGATTTCCCCGAGGCTAGGTTTACCAATCTTATCGATCAAGGCGCTATCGGGAACTTCGATGAGGTCCCAGGGTAGCCATCTACAAATGGCGGTGTCGCCAAGTAGTTGAGCGACTTTTACGAGTTCCACTCGGCCGCGACTCGGCTCCGGAAGTCGCGACAGTTGAGAGAATGGATCGGCAGCATATTGCAGCGGAAAACTGATCTCTGGCGGCAGCCCCCACAGGGAAAGGACACGAGACGTTGCTGCACTGTGCACTTCAGGAAATGCAAGTCGTTCGAGATCGTGAAGTGCCGCCCCCGAGTTCGTGCACGCTTCGATCATGGCCGCGTAGCGTTCGGGATAGAGGGATCCCAGCAGCACGCGACCCAATGGATACAACATCGCAGCGATCACAAGTCCTGAGGCAGATTGGCCGGAGGGTTGCCCCATCAATAGGCTATTCATCGACATACCGGCAGCAAGACAGCGCTGCCGCGTCAATTCTTTATCAAGCCACGGAATAGCGGCCGCCGTAACGGTCTCCAAAGCACTAATCGCAATGGCGATTTCAGCGATGGCTTTGGTACCAATGCAGGCCACCGCAGCGTGCAGATCAACAATTCGTCTTAAGGACGTGTTGTAACTGCCACTATTCGCCAATCGAAGCACTTCCAAGGTCAGGACCGGGTCCTCACTGATTCGCTGGACAAGCAGTTTCGTGTCGTTGGATTCTGCACGGACCAACTCTAATACGTCGACTGCCACCCGGGAGACCGGAAACATGTGGGCCGCAGAGCTTAGACGGTGTTCGAATTCATCCAAGCTGACGGGAGGTAGATCCGAGTGCTGCGCAAGGCCTAGGTGTTGCTGTCTCGTACGAGTGACCCCGACCGCGTTCGGTAAGAGTGTGGGTTGTAAAGATTTATCGGTAGTTGCGACCGGATTCGATTCGATTGCTGACCGCTGACGGCGCATCACCATTGCCTTGGCTTTTGCGGCGAACGTCGCGTAATTCGTGGGCTTGTACACGATGTCGTCCACGCCACGAACGATGAAATCCTTCGCCAGACGTGGATCCTCAACGCTGGTATGTACGATGATGACCGGCGGCACCGGCTGATTCAGCAAGTGCACGGACAGAGCGTGTCCGTGCGTACGAGGCATTAATACGTCCGTTACCACGAGCTCGTACTGCTCGGCACTGCACTTCGCAAGCGCGTCGGCACCGTCCACAGCTACGTCGCACTGAAACGCCTCTTGTTGTAAGGCAAATGCGACTGTCTTACGCGAAATGGGATCGTCGTCGACAACGAGCGCGCGGAATGCGGCCATCGGCATATCGATGCCGCCGCTTTGGAACGGTACCGGTGACGTAAATGCAAACATGTCAGTTCGCGTCTTGCCTGAAGGGTCTTTCGTTCACTTGTTCGCTCGATGGGGAATCGAGTTCGGCAAAGATTCGAGGGATGTAACTCACGCAGCGATTCATTTCATCCCGCAATTGTGGCACCAACTTGGCAACACAAACGAGGTCACCCGCAAGACTGGCGTCCTCAATTTCTGCAGCGACCTTTCGTAGTATTCCGGCGGACATAATTCCGGCGGACCCTCGGAGCGAATGTGCGAGCTCCATTACAACCGCCAGATCAGCGTTCTCTACGTGTCTCGAAATCGCGTTAACTCGCTGTTCGCCGCCGACTTGCAGGTCCGCCAACAAGGAGCGTGCGAACGGCACATTATCCAGACAGCGATGAACTAACGATCGATAGTCAATCGGCGGTACACTATCTGGGACGCCATGGAATTCGTCTGCTCGATCTCGACCGGAACCGGGCACAACAGAGGGGCCGTCAATAACGCTGCCTCGAGACATTTCGGTCATGCTAATTTCCTCGATCCAGGTCCAATGCCCCCACCCCCGTGCCCGAGAGGAAGCTACTAAAACGATAGCTCTCTGTCCCTCATGCGGATGGGAATAGTCGTTAGAGGAATAGCGGACGGCGACAACCCACAGTCCGATTGTTCCGATTATTCCTCAGGTATAATCCTCGGCTTGTCGCGCGCCGGACTAGGTGGTACTAGTCCCATATTCCCAAGCGATCTAGCAACGAAAGATGGAGTGTCCAGAATGGCTCAAAATCCTCGCTTCCAAAAGCTAGCTACCGATGCCAAAACGCGCATTCGGGAAATCTCAACAACCGAAGCCAGCGAACAGCATCAGAACGGAGCGATGCTAATCGACGTGCGCGAATCGGATGACTTCGCCAAGGAGCACGTCAGGGGCGCCATACACCTCAGCCGCGGTGTGATCGAGCTCAAAATCGAAGAGCTCTCACCCGACACATCGTCCCCGATTATTTGTTACTGTGGCGGAGGCAGCCGTTCCGCATTGGTGGCCGACAATTTGCAAAAGATGGGATATACCAACGTGGCTTCGATGGTCGGCGGGTTTAAGAGTTGGAAGGAACAAGGGCTCCCCGTCGTTTAACCCCAAGCCGCAGGCGACGGTTCTCCGAGCTACGGATACCAGCGGCGGACCAAATTGCCTTCCACGTGTTCAAGCGTCGGCTGCGAATCGGACTCAAGCGAATTCCAGCGGCGAGACCGGGAGGACGCCGCCGC
>JANNPR010001084.1:0-6027 GCA_031400345.1 Planctomycetota bacterium
CGCAGCAAGCCGAAGCGTAAGCGTTCCGGTATTCGCGGCGAAGCCCCAGCAGATCATCCAGCCCAGTGCAAGATCGCGGCATCAGCCGCGAGCGCCGCACTGGGTAAGCGTCAAACAATCCCATCCTCGGCCGAGCAACAAGCGTGTTACTCCGTCGGCGGAAAAACGAGGCCGAAATAGACCGCGGCTTTGTTTAGGAGGGCTGAGGCACAAAGACTCGAACCCAGTACCGGATTATTTCGGCCTCGTTTCCGTGCCGATTATCAACGACGTCCATCTCTCTTCCCAGAGAAGCGCGGCACCATAACCCAGGCCGGCGTCCGCGGCTGAGACCGCGACTTGGCTGGGTGATCTGCTGGGGCTTCGCCCCGAATACACTGGAGCCGGGAAACGGAACAAAAACAAACTCGGGCCGAATGTATTTTGTGATCTTGACTCGCACAAACTGCGCACGCCAGGACGACTCTATGTCAGCCCACCAATTTTTCTGCGGGCGCACTGAGGATTGAGCTGTATCGCGTCAGGATTAGAATTCCCCCGTACGTGCTATAATCGCGCCATCATTCAACCAAAATCTATTTCCATGTTTGATCGAACGGCCCCAGCCGATCCGCTGCGAGCGAAACTGATTCGTGCAGGGATCATCGTTTTTGTCGTCGGCCTGCTGTCAAGCATGCTAGGTGCGGTCATATTGGCGCTTGGAAGTTTGTCTTGGGAGGGATTCGGCCACTTCGTACATCGCGCCGGTCAGTATCTGATGCTGGCCGGACTGATCATCCTGTTGGGCGGCTTGCGAGCCAGGCAAATTCGCTTGCTGCTCGATCCCTGGCCAAGCAAACGATCCGGATCGGGGAGCCGCGAATCGACGCAATTGAAAATGATGGCAAACACACCGAGAATCATTTGTTTCTTCGCCGCCTTATTCTTGCTGACGTTAATCATCCAAGTGGCACTGCCAATACGGTTACTGTCGCTTGGCGTGGTGGCTCTCCATGCCGCTGTAACGGCAGCGTTCGTCGTCATTGCGGTCTACGACCGAGGCAAGTGGCAGACGTTCAGTGTCGGCGTTTTGGTGGTACTTATTCCAAACGCAAGCGGTACGACGCAATGGATCCCGGCGTTGTTAGTTGGTGGAGTTTCTCTAGCCGTACGAGCATTTGTGTTCACCGAAAAGGCAACTTATGAAGACAACGACCCACACTAACCCGAAGCGCCAGCGAGGCACTTTGCTGCGGATAAGCCAACACATCTCACCCCTTAGTATGTTGGCGTGTAAGTTTTTCCTTGTCGCTGTGATGATCTGGAAGTGTTTTGGCTTGGTGCGCGATGTTCCAGCACAAGAGACGAAGCAAAACCCAGTTTTGAGCGGCTTAGTAGGCCGCTGGTTGCTTTCCAGTGATTTACAAGACCATTCCGGAAAACACCGTCATTTAACCAGCCATGGAGTTTCATTGGAGTCCATCGGCGGCAAGGATTCGCGGCGAGCGGCCAGTTTCAACGGTCGTGATTCTCACTTGGCCTTGCCCGCGGATCAACTTCCTAACCTTCAGCACGGCGAATTCTCGATCAGCGTTTGGATTTACGCCAACGCAACCGAGGACGACGTTCCGGGTGACGTCGTCAGCCAGTACGACTCGCAGCTTCGCCGTGGCTTTCACTTGTCGCTTAAGACAAATACGGGTGTAACGTTAACTCAAGCCAACACTCGGCAGCTGCAATTCGGAATCGATAACGCCCGCCCGCTCACCTGGGAAGATTGCGGGCGGCCAGGACAATCCATTCTGGCCTTTTCGCTGGTATCACATGAGGGTGAACTGTATGCGGGAACCTGTGAGCCTGGCAAAACCGAGTCAGGTCGTGTGTACCGATATGGTGGGAAACAATTCTGGATGGATTGCGGTGCACCGGCCCCATGTAACTCCGTGACGGCCATGGCGGCCTTTAAAGGAAAACTTTACGCGGGAGTGGGCAAATATCGCGTCGCTGGTTCGTCGTTACCTGAGTCCGAGAATGCCGAACTCGGTGGCAAGGTATTTTGCTACGAAGCTGGTCAGTGGACGGATTGTGGTCAGTTACCAGGTTCCGAAGCAGTCAGCGGAATGGTCGTGTTTCGGGGGAGTCTATATGCAGCCTGTTTGTACAAGCCGGCCGGTTTCTTTCGCTACGACGGGGGGGAAAAGTGGACCGATTGCGGTGTGCCCAATGGAATGCGAGTGGCTTCGATCGGCGTCTACAACGGCTATTTGTACGGCACCAGCTATGACGGCGGTCGAGTCGCGAGGTTTGACGGCTCAATTTGGACGGATTGCGGCCAGTTGGGATCTGAGTCCGAGAACACTCAAACCTATGGGTTTGCCGTCTATCAAGGACAATTATTTTGCGGCACATGGCGTAGTGGCCGTGTCTATCGATTCGATGAGCCCAATCTGTGGGTCGACGTCGGCCGCTTGGGGGAGGAAATGGAAGTAATGGGAATGATCGTTCACAACGGTCGGATGTTTGCCGGTACGCTTCCATCTGGGGAAGTCTACGAGTACCGCGGAACCGACGTGTGGCAGCGCGTCGGCGAACTAGATACAACCCCAAATGTACGGTATCGGCGAGCTTGGACCCTAGCCGAACATCATGGTCGAATGTATTGCTCCGTCTTGCCGTCAGGTCGTATCTGGTCCACCGAGGCGGGCAAGATGGCGGCCTGGGACCACGAGTTCCCAGCGGGTTGGCATCATGTAGCCGCCGTCAAAGGGCCAGATCGGCTGCTGCTATACGTGGACGGAAAACAGGTCGCGGAGTCCACTCGTTTTGAACACAGAGATTTCGATCTGACTTCCAATCGGCCCTTCCAGATCGGAGCGGGAGAGAATGACTTCTTTACTGGCGGGATCCGTGATGTGCAGTTGTTTCATCGAAGTTTGAGTGCCGACGAAGTTGCCAGCTTGCACCGAGACGGGAAGAAGTAGGACCAATCGTCGTCGAAAAACGGATTTCAGTGGGTGGAGTGTGCCACTAGAAGTGTGCCATTGCGAAGTGTGCCATCAGAAAGTGTGCCGCTGGCAGCCGCCGGAGTTGACTTTGATGTTTTGCAATGGCTATTTCGGCGGCAAGCCAGTGCCGAACAATAGAAAACAAGGATCCCATCTAGAGCACCACTAAATGAACCGAGTTGTTTTGCTCAAATAACTGCTGGCCGCTTATCGTTGTCTGACCGAGCTCAGCACTGGCTTGCCGCCGAATGAACCATTATCTGTAATCCAAGCCAACGCCGGCGGCTGCCAGTGGCACACCCTACCTTATTCCGTCCGGCGTGATGGCCGATACAATCTCAGCCTGAATAGACTTTGTGCTCGACGGTCTTCAGCCGTCTTTGGGAACTAACGGTTCTCCTAATGCGATCCGTTGGGAGCTACCGTCGAAAGTGATTTCAGTGACGTTGCCTTCGATGTGCTTGACTACCGCGTTGAAATCACCTACCTGGATGTTTTCACCTTCACGCAATTTGAGAACTTTCCCCTCTGTTCGAACGTGGATCCACACCTCGGGCTCGCCGTTGACATAGTTGACCGCGGAAACAATGGCCTGCCTTGCACTTTCGTAACTAGGTTTTGGCGCGGCCGCGACTACGACCGGGGGCGGATCGACAACACTGACCTTCAACTTTGTCGAGGCAATTTTGGGAGGTAGTCCATTATCGACCGCTCGAATGGCTACTTCATAGTCGCCTAATTTTGTGGGCGTCCAACTAATCTCGCCGGTCTTGGCGTCAACTATTAGGCCCTCGGGCACCGGCTCTTCCAAAGCGAAACTGAGGGTGTCAAGTTTGTCAGGATCCGTGGCTTTAACGGTGAATGTAAACGATTTATTAGGATACGCCTGGGGAGGAGCGTCCGCCGCAAACTTGGGTGGGTTATTCGCCGAATGAAAGAAGTTACGATGGGCAATCCGTTGAACATACTCCTCGACATTTGAGAGCGCCAGACGATTACCAGGGAGTTCGGTCAACTCCTTGCGATCGGTTGCGTCGCTCAGCGAAATTGCTGTAATCTTTAACTTCAGGTCCAAGTCCTTGCTCTCTTGCAGCGGCTTGACGGTTAAATCCTCAATCCGATGCAGATGTCCGGCCGCGGCAATCTGATACAAGAATCGAATCGCTTGGTCCGGTTTCGCGTGCGCACTAATCTGGAACGGATGCCAGAAAAATACGTCCGCTTGAGAATGGCCGGTGACGGGGCGGACATCGACCTCCGATAGTCCGGATTCTCGGGCAGTTTTCACTAACCACGACTGGTACTGCGAGCGGGCAAGTTCCAGCTTTGCCGGTAGCGATCGTTGCTTGTATTCATTGCGCTTGGCTTGAGCCTTATCGCCTCGCTTAATGATGTCGGTTTTGCGTTTAATCTCGCTCTGCAAAGACTCGATTTTGGTTTCTCGCTCACTAAATGAGCCAAGTAACAATTTCACCAGATAGGCTCCGCCCAATAGCACGCCTAAGCCCGCCACGAGGATGGCCAATTTTCGTTCCCGTGGTGTCACAAGGATGTCTCCGCTGTAGGTTTCAAAGAATTTCGCGGCGAAGCGCGACCTGTTCGGTTGGACGCTGGGGGCGGAGAATCCGACTTGGGCGCCAGGATTTCAATTCTTTCATCGAAGGTCCATGGATAGTCCTGTTGACGGGGTTCGTAGCTCGTGCCTCCTCGCGTTACCTTATGGGTCTCATTTCGTAAGGCATCTTCCGTCGGTTTGAGCAGACCAGGATCCTTCACAAAACCTTCGATAAAAATCTCACCTCGTTCCTTAGCCGGCACCCACAGACGTAGCTGAGTCACAATGGACTGATCCGAAGGTGGCAACTTGGTGCAGATATCGGCAAGTTCGTCCAGCCAGGATACGTCGCCCCGCACGAATTGCTCGATGAGCTGTAAGTCAGCTTGTTTCTTCTCGGCGGCTTTGGCTTCTTTGTCCAGCTTCGTTAACTCGGATCTATTACCGGCGATTTCCGCGTCGAGGCTACTTAGTTGGAACCAGATCATAAAAGCAATGGTAGCGATGGTGGCGACCGCTGCCGAGCCAACGAAGACGTTTCGGCGACGCTGATTGGGTGCGACAGGCCGCCTTTTTGAATGCAAAAAATCAATATCGTGCGCTGTACCGGCCGCTTCGTCCATCAACATGCCCAATAGCGGCGCAAATCGACCTGCGCGCTGAGGCTTCTGCGCTTCGGACGCAAATTCCAGATCTGTGAAGGGATCGAACAACTCGACCGGCAGGCCGACAGCCTCGGTCAATAACGATTTCAGGGTCGATTGGTCTGCCCCTTCATCGCACAAAACAATCCGCTCAACTCGTTGCCCACCCAACTGATTCTGAGCTGCAACAATGGTGCGCCGGAGTTCGCCAACCAAGGCTCTGTTTTGTCCCTCCGCGTCTGACTCGCTGGGCAAGCGCACCGTCCGCATGAAGGAGACTTGATCATTTGCCATCACCGTCAAGTCAGCTTCATCCGCCGACAGATCCACCATGAGGCGGCACGAAGGATCCGGTTTCTGACGTCGCAGCAGAGAGGCGGCTGCGAAAGGACGCAACACCAAGTGCTCCACCGTTAAACCGGCTGCTGCCGCCGTGTCCTGTATCTGGCGAACTAACGCCGGCGAAATAGCCGCCGCCAAGACACTCGCCGACTCGCCCTCGCCAGACGCAACCGTGACAAAATCCAATGACCAATCTTCACCAATGTTGGCGAATTGCCTGAGAGCTTGAAATCTCACCAAATCGACAAGTTCATCCGACGGAACAGGTGGTATTGATAACTGCCGCAACTCAATGCTGGAACGGCCGACAGCGAACAGCGTGGGAATGCGACTGAGATGCCGCAGTGCCTCGTCGGTAACGGCACTGTTATCGAGGTGGATGTACTCCAGGCTCGGCAAGCCAGCCAAATGAGCCACCCCTTCATCGGTGACAACGTAGGCGTCCCACATGTAGATGCGCTGCAGTTCAGTCAATGCACTCACATGCGCCAGTCCTTCGTCG
>JANNPR010000644.1:0-6316 GCA_031400345.1 Planctomycetota bacterium
GCGATCGAACCGATACAGGGCATGCAAGGAAGTTTGCTCTAGATAGGGCAGCACCATCACACCCCACCCATGCTCGACATTCACGGGGATGCGCAAGCGCCGATGAACCTCAGTGGCGACCGGGCCGTGTATTCCGGCGGGCGGAATGAATTGAAACGTATCGTGGAAGGCGTGGGCAGCCAGCCCGATCTGCCGAATGGCGCTCGAACATTCCATGCGCCGCGCAGCCTCGCGCACCGACTGTACGGCCGGCAAAAGCACCGCCACCAAGAGGCCCGTAATGGTAATGACCACCAGCAGCTCGACCAGTGTGAAGCCTAATGAACGACCTCGTAAAACGCGGATATCCGAATGCTGAAGCATTAATAACATGGACGCTGACCTTGCATGCGTTTCTCGTGGTCGATCAAGTCCGCCACATAGAACTGATAGATATATACCACTATAAACTACTATATCGAAGATTGCGTGGAAACACCACTAGGCGCAGCTGCCGGAGGCGTTAAACGGTACGCAGAGATCTGCGTTTCAGAGGTAGTCGTCCTCTTACCTCTTACCTCTTACCTCTTACCTCTTACCTCTCACCTCTCACCTCTACCCGACATATTCCGGTATGGGTTGAATCGCACGTAATTGAGGTGTCGGTAAAGCTCGCTGGACTGCAGAAGGTCGGCGTGTTTGCCGTGCGCACTCAAGGCACCTTCGTGGAACACATAGACACTGTCAGCGGATCGTAAGGTTGCCAAGCGAGTGGCAAGGACAATGACGGTCCGGCCGGAACTGATTGCAGCTAGTGCCGCGTCTATTTGCGTCGCCGTGACCTCGTCGAGATCGTTGGCCGGTTCCTCGATTACCAGCAACGAAGGCTCACGTAAAATTGCGCGAGTGAGGCCGATGCGGAAAGACTGGTCTGCCCGTAATCGAACATCGTGTTCGCCGATGATAGTTGAAAGACTTTGAGGTAATTGTTGAATAAACTCATGGGCCCCGGTGTATTTGGCAGCCTCCAAAATCTGGAGTGTGGTGAAGCCTGCATCGCCGCAGGCGATATTATCGATAACTGACCCCGTGAAGATTGGCCCGTCGCGGGAAACAAAAATGGATTGTCCGCGAACGGTGTCGAGTGTGGCTCGGCGAATATCTCGTCCATCGAACAGGATTCTGCCCGCTGCCGGATCGTAATAGCGAACGAACAATCCAGCCAGCGCCATTGGGGTATGTACGTCGGAAGCTAGCACAGCCACTCGCCGGCCGGCCGGTATGGAGATAACAATTTCATCCAACAGTTTTTTGCCGGAACGGTCGGCCAAAGTTACGCTGTCCAGTCGCACCTCTTGGTGGAGTCTTTCGAGAGGCTTCGCCTCGGCAATCTGCCCGACACTGGGCTCTCGATCTAGATAGGCAAAAATCTCAGCTGCCGACCGTTCTGCCTCTTGTAGCGTCTCACGCAGCCAATACAGACGCCAGGCGGGAAAGTAGGCACAAATTAATGAAGATACAAGAACGGCGCTTCCAGCTATCGACGTGTCCTGTCGTAAGCCGACAGCGAGCAGGAATAGCGCGATGGCGAACAAAATGGTTAGCACAAGCAGCGGTCGCATGAACGCTTGGGTCATGTGAGCACGCAAGGCGGCCGACTCGTATTGCGCCAGTCCGACTTCGAACCGCTCGCCAGGAGTTTCATGCAAAGCATAGCCCGAGATCAGAGGCGCTAATCGAAACGTTTCCAATAAGACGTCACGTCGCTGTCTGGATTCCTTATGCCATGCATGTTCTTCTTCTTGCAGCTGCTGGCGGCGTTGCGCATAGAAACGCCAGATCACGTAGGCCAACACCACGGCCAATAACGTAAGCCACAAATTCACGGCCAATGCCAAGAGCAAGAGGACTCCCACAGCGACCACCGCTCGAGGAATGGCGAGACGCCAGTGCACGAGCCCCTGGCGAAGGACTTCTGCCGTGTCGGAGAACAATTCTTCGGGACGTGATCGTTTATCGCTAAGAAGATCGTTGGGACCAATGCGAAATACCTGAGCTCGAATCTCGGACATTATTTTGGTGGTTGTCTTGAGTGCCCATTTATGGACGGTGCGATACAGCGCCCACACGGTTACGGATTCGAGGACGGCGAGGACGCTGCCGCAAACCACTAAAGCCAACAGACATCGTTCGTAGTCACCGAAGAAGGGCCATCGAACGAACTCACCACGTACGATCGGACCCAGTAACCAGTCTTGTGGCAAATCGCTGCCGTTTCGGCTCACAAGCAACTGGATCGCAAGTCCAAGGTCGACAATTAAGAAGGGTACGATGCAAGCGGAAACGACTGATACCAAGTCGATAGTCCAGCGGTAACCGACCGAGCGACCGAACCCCCGTGCGCGACGAAAGGCAGTACCTGCCATTTGCAATATGACCGTCAGAATCGTGAAAAGTGTGTGGAACCGTGGCGTCCGAAGTCGTCGAGCAAAATAAATCTAAGGTTCGGACGCTAACCCTCGAAAGTATCGCTGATCAATTTCACACTAATCGGAACGGCGCAGCAGTGGAAGCGCCCCTTGGCCGCGGCACGTGTGCCTGGAGGGGCACGTCGCAGTTAGGCCAAGTCGCGATCCTCAAACAACAGCAGTGCCAGGAGCAAAGCGATCATGCCGTAAATGGCACAGTACATGAATGCCCAGCCAAGATAGACGTAAGGAACGTCGATGCCTCCCGCCACCGCCGCTTGAATGTTGAAGTGGTCCAACACGGGGAAGAGCGTAGCAATAAACTGTGCCACAAACACGACAATGTCGAAGGCGGCCGACCTAATGGTCGATTGCACGATTAACGGAGTCAGGTGGCCCAGGACATAAATCGTTAGACAAATGACGAAGTTGGCAATCATTGGCAAACGAGTTGAAATAGCAACGCTGATCGCGGCCAGCAATACGGTCTCCATAAACGCCAACGTCAGGCCGGGAAGTACTCGAACCATTTCGAAGTGACAAACTTGCCAAATGGGTTCTTCGGTCGAGGATTCGCGAGCGTCGTAGATGGACTTATACGACACCAAAACCATAAATACCAAACCGAGTACGATGAACAACAGCAACACGGTTAAGAAAATCCCAAAAAACTTACCGAAGATAAACGAGCGGCGACCGATCGGTTTGGATAATACCGTGAGGGCCGTTCGCCCTTCAATTTCCTCCGCCACCGATGTACTGGAAGCCCAAACCGCCTGAATAATTCCCAACACCATGATCAGAACGAGTCCCGTATCCTTGAGCATCTTGATGTCTTCACCGAACGTGTTGTACGGGATGAACACGAAAACTGCCAAAGCTACTATGCCCAAGGCAAGGATGATCGCAAACAAGGGTTGAGCCGTCTCCGACTTGGCAGTCGAAAGGGCGACTGCAAAAGCCTTCGGCATCGAAGTTCGCAACAACAAATACAAGAAGATCACGCCGCAGACTGCAGCAGCGGTAAAGATGACGCTCCATATTTCTGGTGTCGGAGGAGCCGTATTAATAATCAGTTGTACTTTGGCGTCTTTGGCACCAAAATTGCGCGCGTAAAGTTTCGAGATAAACTCTTCGGGAAACATTTCCTCGGCTTGATCATTCTTCTGCCAGCGGTACTCCTCGTCACCACGCACTTCCGACGTCGGCAGATTGCCTGATCCGGTGTCCTGCTGGCTAGACATCTCTAATGTCTCGCTACTGCGGACCATAAAGTTTTGCAGTTCCGACCGATTTGCTCCAAACTGCAATTCATACTGCTTTGGTTCCTCGCCTTCGAGGGCCGCTGGGACGGATTGGTCGATTACCTTCGTCCCCACAAAAGGAATTCTGGTAACCGAAGCTAATATGGACAGGGGTTGGCGCGCCATGCCAAAACCGACGACCCCCAGCGCTGCTAAGAATACAATGATCAAGAAAATGGGCCACAGCACCCCTTCGGAGAAAGCCAAAGGGATTTCGCGAACGTTCCGAGGCGAAAGAAATGCCACACCTAAGTACGCTAGCGCAAAACCCACACAAGCAAGGAAAAACGACGCCAATAAAAATGTGTCTGTTTCGACCGGATAAATGGCAGCCGAACGTTGATTGACCGTATGAGCTATCCATATGAAAACTGCACTTAGGATCGTCCCAAGCAAGGCAGTAACCACTCGACGCTTTTGCGTCGTCTCCGCGATTCTTTGTAATGCCGGCACTCGTGACAGCACGGAAAAAATACCCCACAGTGCGGCTAACAATATCAAACCGACGGCTGCACCAACTCCGAGAAGCCAGACGGGCATTAACCAATTCCGCATCCAGTCCGCTACGAACCCGAATAAAACGATACTTCCCATGGATATTCCCGTTTAGTGAGCTACAAAGCCCGGATCATTGCAATGCGTTATGTACGTGAATGAAGTTGCCAAGGTTCGCAATCTATCGTTCCATTCGCCGTCGTTCCATTCGCCGTCATTCCATTTGCCGTCATTCCAGATGCCGACACCTTAGTGCCGGATTTCGAATGTCGTGAATTCACCGACGGAGGATTGCTCGTCCACAGTTTGCTCCCGAATATAGGCTGCCATCGACTGCTTTATTTGATCGATAAACTGGTCGAGCACTTTCCGATCACCCTCTACTACCAACTGCACTCGCCCGTCGGCCAGGTTCCTCACAAATCCGGTGACCGCGAGATTTCGGGCGATGTTGCGCGTTGCGTAGCGGAACCCCACTCCCTGCACCTGGCCCACGAAGTGCACCGTCCTACGTTCCGCCTGAGATGAGTTCATAGGCAGTGGGACATCCAGTTGAAATGCAAAGGCGCGATTGGTCAACCATACCCGAGCCTTCGTACGGAGTAATCCGGCGGAAAAGTCCACTCGGTTTACCCAGTCCGAAGCGTAGTTTACGTCATCGGCGCCTGGTGCAACGTTTCTTAAACGACCGCGTCGACCCATGACAGTGGGTTGCCAGATTCCGATCATGTTTGAGTATAGTTATCGCACCGGTAGGCAACTAGGCTCTGTTATACGAGTCGGCACATTATCAGCCAGGACTCGGTTCCCCTAATTGACGCAGAAGTTCGAAGGTGTAAATGCCGGTGTCGTGCCCGTCACTGAACGACGCGGAGTAGGCGTAATTACCCACCGGTTTCAAGCCGTTTAAACGCAATGGCAGCGTTTCTTCCATCGACAGAATGGGTAAGTACGGCTCTGGTTTTGAGGCGGCGCCTGTTCGCTTTTCGCGGCAGGTGGCGCACGGGCACGCGTCCCGGAGCCCGCGTATGGAATACATACGCCGTTGCCCATCGTTCCAGGTGATGGTAAGCCGGTCCTCGCCTTGACGGTCCAGTTTTACGGGAAGTACAACCATACGGCGCGGCGCCTTACCTAACAGCTTTAATGAGCGACAAGTTACGAGCTCGTGAGTGAGAATTCGGCGGTGACTTTCGTGGTGATCCCCCCACGCGGAGTAAATGTGGCTACTAATTTCATCCGCCGAGGTGCTAAGCGAGCGACCAAATCGTCCAGAATTCTATTGGTCACGTTCTCGTAAAAGATTCCCTCGTTTCGGAACATCTGTAAATACATCTTGAGACTCTTCAGTTCGACACATTTCTTGTCCGGTGTGTAGGTCAATGTCAACGTTCCAAAATCAGGTTGCCCTGTCTTGGGGCAGACGGAGGTAAATTCCGGGCATTCGATTTCGATCATGTAGTCACGGTTTGGAAACTGATTGTCAAACGTTTCCAAGATATTTCGGAATTCGGCAGGCATTGCGTGCTCCTTTCGAGCCGCTCGTCATTGTGTCATTATGGCAAAATTGCGGGAAGGGGACCGATGCGCATCGCGGAGTTATATCAATCGATCCAAGGTGAGGGCTCGTGGACGGGTACCCAAAGTGTGTTCATACGCGCTTCTGGATGTAACTTACGTTGCTGGTTTTGCGATACACCCCATACATCCTGGCACCCAGAAGGGGCGGACTTTTCTGTAGACGAGATCCTTCGCTTGACGAGCGACTTCGGTTGCCGTCACGCGGTCATTACAGGTGGCGAACCGATGCTCTTCGCCGAATTGATTCCGCTTTGTCAGGAGCTACGAAATCGAAACATCGTAATTACCATCGAAACGGCTGGAACGCTGTACCTGCCTATCATTTGCGACCTAATGTCGATTAGTCCGAAGCTCAGCAATTCCACACCAACGAAGGACCAGTCACCTCGCTGGAGCAAGCGTCACGAACGCACTCGACAAGCGCCGGAAATTGTACGTCGCCTTATTGCCGAGTATCCCTACCAACTTAAATTCGTCGTCGATAAGCCG
>JANNPR010001156.1:0-3012 GCA_031400345.1 Planctomycetota bacterium
AATCCAAGTCAACTCCGGCGGCGGCCAGTGGCACGCTGTCATTCCCACCATATTGATATCGATCGACGACTACTCTTCTACAACCCTAGATGTTGCTTCAAAAACAATATCTCCACCGCGCGCAGATAGTCGACGTTGTTCTTCTTGTCGAATCCGTGTCCTTCGTTTTCGGCGAAGACAGTCCACACCGGACGGCGTAGCGAGCGAACCACGCTGGCAATTTGCTCGGCTTCCGAAAAGGGCACTCGGGGATCATTCTTACCGTGAGCGACCAGTAGCGCCGAGCTAATCTTGCTGGCATTGCTGGTGGGATTAATCCGTTGGAAAAACTCGCGCATCTTGGGGTCGCGTTCGTCTCCGTACTCGGCACGACGTAGGTCTTGGCGATAGGGCGCCGTGTTTTCCAAGAACGTGATGTAGTTTGCAATGCCCACAATGTCGATACCTGCCTTGATTCGGTCGGGAAAGTGCGTGAGGGACGCAAGTACCATGTATCCGCCATAGGATCCGCCCGACACGGCCACTCGTGATGCGTCTAATTCCGGTTGTTGAGCCACCCAATCCAGAAGCCCGCCGATATCTTTCACGCTGTCCTCCCGGAGCGTGCCGTTGTCGAGTTTCAGATAGGTCTTGCCGTAGCCGTTCGAGCCGCGCACGTTGGGAAAAATTACCGCTAAGCCTAATTCATTAAGGTAAAACTGCACCGTTCCCGAAAAGAAAGGTTGGTATTGGCCTTCCGGCCCCCCGTGTATGTTGATGAGCACCGGAAGCTTACGATCTGTGCGCGTAGTGCTCGGCCGAAAGTAATACGCCGGAATCTCCCGATCGTCAAAGGAACGGAATTGTATGCGGTGGGGCACAACAAATGCCCCCGGATCAAGACCACCAGTCTCGCTGTAGGTCCAGCGTGTAATCTTCTGATCTCGAATCTGCAGTGAGTAAGCGTCCGCCGGGGCATCCGGGCGCGCCAAGGTAAATCCGAGCTGTGCTCCATCTGGCGAAAATTCCAAACCGGAAACGATTCCTAAAGGGATGAGCAGCTCTCGGCGTTTGCCACCGGAAATCAGAAAAATGCGACTCACACCGTCTGCGTTAACTGTGAAAGCCACTTGGCCCGATTTAGGCTCGACATCTAGCTCATCGATGTCCCAGTCAATGTCCTGGCTGAGCCAGTCGTATGTCTTCGAGTCGATGTCGTATCGGGCAAGCTTGCGAAACTCGCTCAAAGCATCCGTTGCGATGTAAATCGATTTGGCGTCCGGAGAAAATGCCAACGATCCAACGGCACCGTTTTGCTGATCGGGCAAACTCAAGTCGGTACGTTTGCGGGTAGCGATATCGAGCAGCGAGAAATAACCTTCATTCGCGGAGACGTACCGAGCTAATAACAGTGTCTTACCATCCTGCGACCAATCGCGAGCACTCCAGAACTCGCGTTCCGTTTGCATCAACAGCTCCATCGAGTCTGGTTTACGCGGATCGGCCAAATACAGATCCGTGTCGCGACCGTTACGGCAATTGCTTCCGACAACGGCTAGGGAACCATCCATGCGCACCGCATTGACACTGTTGCGAGACTTGCCGTCCGTCAATAGTGACGTGCTGTAGTGTTGTAGGTCCAGGTACAGAGCTTGAAAATTCTCATTTCCCCCTTGGCTCATTGAAAGCAGTACTCCGTCGTGAGGATCACTGGGAATAAAGCTACCGGAAACGGGCTCCTCCATGAAGGTGATTTGCTCGCGACGCCCTGCAGGTTCATACACTCGGTGCAGCTGCGACGAATTACCAAACCGAGTTGCGATCAGGATTCCTTGTCCGCTCGGAGCCCAGCCACGGAACGTTGCGGAACGGAAGTTCTGATACTGATTGAGTCGCTCGGCCAGATCCGCTGGCACAGCGGGAACACCTTCGGCTTCGACGCCGGGTGGTCGCCGAGGATCATTTTCATCGGCGGCAAAGTTCTGGCTGCCTCGCTCAGACAAGGATCCGACGAGAACAAAACAGGCGAGCATTAATGGCATGGAATGACCACGAGGATTCATTCTTTACTCCTTGGTACGGTCTAGTGACTTGAAACCTATCTGCGATTCGCACCATCCAGCCGCGGTGAGTAGTTCCCATTCAGAACCTGGCCGGCCGATCAGTTGCAAGCCGCAAGGCATTCCGTCGGGCGACAGGCCACAGGGAATCGTTACCGTTGGAAAGCCAGCAAAGCTCCAGGGCGAATTGAAACGCGGATCGCCCGTGGTACTTAGTGAGGCAGGTGCTGCCGTCGGTGTCGACGGCGTCAGGGCGATGCACTGGACCGGCAGAATGCCAAGAAGCTCCTCGCGAAACTGGCGTTGATGCGTAAGCGCAGCCGAGTACTGCACACCCGTAATCGCGAGACCGTTGTCAATTAGCTCAGTCAGTTTCGGACCAAACGCGGCGCGATCCCGCTCGAATTCAGTATGGTGATATGCGGCGGCGTCGGCCGCCATCAGTCGGTAGTGCATGGCGTGTGCGGCGGCGAACGATGGCGGGAGATGGAGTGACGTGATGGCTGCGCCAGCGGATCGACAATGATCCAATGACTGCCGCGTAACGGCAATCAGCGATGCATCTGCTTGTTCAAAAAAGTATGGCTCGATGGTAGCGAGCCGCGGGACAAAACCGGCACCGGGTGACAGAAATAAATCGGGGATCATTTCACCAGTCATTACGGAAAAACCAACTGCAAGATCGGAAACGTTGCGAGCAATAGGTCCCACATGATCCAGATGTGCACTGATGGGAATGACGCCCTTTGCACTGACTCGACCGTGCGACGGTTTCAGACCAGCGACTCCGCAATAACTGGCCGGACGAACGATCGATCCACCCGTTTGGGAACCGACTGCCAAGAGACACATCTCTAATGCGACGGAAGCGGCGCTGCCGCACCCGCATATGTTTATCTTTACTGATTGGCCTTGTCTCGACCATGCGCACACGGTCGCCGATCTTGCAGGCGTTGTCCTCATCATGGGCCTT
>JANNPR010001187.1:0-3111 GCA_031400345.1 Planctomycetota bacterium
GGATCGACTGTCTTTCTGGAATACGTCCGTCGCAGCGATAATCTGAATCAGCCGCTGAAGATCGAATCCGTGGTCAACGAAGTCTGTAGCAAGCGTTTCCATACCCGGAGGCAATGGATCGTAAAGCGGAATGTCGTCGATGGGGTAGACCAATGGTCTTCCGAACATTAGCGCCCATATACGATTTACTGTCGCTCGAGCAAAAGATTTGTTTCGAGGATGTGTCACCCATCGTGCGAGTTGATCACGCCGCGTCCCACCACTTGTCAACAGCTCGGGCAAGAATGGCACCTTGGCCGGAACCAGCTCCTCGCTTCCGGCATTCAGATATTTGTACTTGTACTGTTGCGTTTTATCATCGGCAATCCCGTAGAACTTCATACCGGTTTGGCCGAAGAATGCTGCCAAATGGTGGAAGTCTTGTTGTGTTCCGTCACGTGGACTGTCAGGTGGACCCAATTTGATTTTGCCCAGTGGATCATCATGGCACTGTAGGCAATCGATTCGCATCCCTAAAAAAGCGCGTGATGTGCGCCCAGCTAACCGAATGGGGTCCGGCGCGTTGTCATTATTCTGGTCCACAGTAACAGTTACAAAGTTCACGGCAGGCGTGTCCGTCCACAATCCTGAATCGGAGATCAAGCCAGATACCATTTGATCGTAGGGCCGACTAGTGATTAGCTGATCGCTCAACCAAGTCGTAAAGCGTCGCCTTCGAAAGAAAATGAATGGCCCATCCTCGGCCCCTACATAAGCCCTCGCTAATCGCTCGGCAACGTAATCTGCGTAGCGTCGATCGTGCAAAATCCGTGCAAGCCACCAACTGATACGATTTGCTTCCGGAACCTGCTCCAACGCGCGGATTTCTTCCAGCGACGGAACTGTCCCTGTTAAGCCGAGCGATAACCGGCGTATGATCGTCAGTTGGGGAGCTTGTTCAACCGATACAACATTGTGCTTAGTCCAGTCTGCTGCGAACTCCTGATTGATTTGCTGTACGACCTCTCGCCACTCGGGGGCAGGCCACTCGGGAACCGGAGAGCCCGGCTCAAAGCCCGTTGGTTGAAGAATTCGTTCGCGCCGCATCAGGCTCCCGACCAAGCTGCCCGCTCCGACTAAACATACGACCACAAACAAGAGATTACGCTTCCACACGTCCAAATATCCTTAACGAAATTGGCGTCTTTTCGAGCCAGAGTCTGAAACGAATTATAGAATGTCCGGGTATTATGTCTTGTCTCACAAAACCAGGGACTGCACTGGAGTTGTTTGGAACCCCAGGGTTGGGCCATGAGGAAATACCCTTGAAGCCCTGCCATAGTTTCTTAATCTGATTGCCACCTGTCGAGAATTCACAATGGTTTGGTGACCATTGCGTGGTTATGCTGCTAGAAATGGAAAGCTGCTTGGAATGCCATCGACTTTACCCATTTTGTCAACTTCACCCCCCGCGCCGGTCACGAGCCTGGTCGTCGACGCGGCATTGACGGTCGATCCGATTCTCGAAGCGGAAGTTTTCGAACCCAGTGCGGTCTCAAAAGCTTGGCGAGCGGTGACGGGCGGACTGGAAAACCTGTTTGGCTTGGCAAGCGTAATTGTCGGGCTCGCTGTGTTGGCCACGATTCCGATAGCGCAGTTTTTGAGCTTGGGATACTTGCTCGAGGCAAGCGGTCGGGTAGCGGCGAGGGGGCGCCTTCGCGATGGTTTTATTGGTCTAAAAGGAGCGGCCCACTTGGGAGGCCTAGTTGTCGGCACGCGGCTGATGATGTTGCCCATGCGGTTTGTGTCGGACCTGTGGTACTCCGCGCAACTAATTGAACCGGAGGGCAGCATCGCCGCAAATTGGCGCGTTGGGTTGTGGGTGACTACCGTGGTCATGATCGCGCACATTCTATGTGCCTGGTACGCTGGTGGCCGCTTGCGTCATTTTTTCTGGCCGCTGCTGGCACCGGTCCTTTTCGCAATGTGGATTCTTAGGCGAATGATTGCCAGCCGAACTCTGCGACCTATCGTTCAGCCAATCGTGGGCACGCTTTCGAAATCACTGTTAGCGGAGATTACCTATGTTCCTCCGCTTTCCGCATGGTTTCCGCCGGCAATTTTGTGTTCTGGGATGCGCCGAGGCGGTTTGTATTCTGAGGCGCGCGACGCTGTCTGGGCGTTCTTCTCCCAGATTCAATTCACATATTACTTTTGGTTAGGGCTTCGCGGGTTTGCTGGTGCCCTGATTTGGCTGGCAATTCCCAACCTGCTGCTGCTGAGCGCCCTGCGAATTCAGCCGGGACTTGGGTTCGTCTCGGGCACGTTGGGCGCGATTCTATTGGGTTGGGTCTTATTGTATCTGCCGTTTCTGCAGACGCATTTTGCTGTACGCAAGCAGTGGGCTGCCTTGTTCGAAATCGGCCAGGTTCGCGCACGGTTCCGGCACGCGCCTATTGCTTTCTGGCTTGCCTTACTGGTAACGCTTTTGTTTGCCGTTCCTCTCTATTTGCTCAAGATTGAAGCCACACCCCGCGAGCTCGCTTGGCTTCCGAGCTTGGTCTTTGTGGCCTTTATCTATCCCGCTCGATTGCTTTCCGGCTGGGCCGTTGGACGAGCTTACCAACGTGAAACCCCACGGCTGTGGGTATTTCGATGGGGAGCGCGCTTTGCCGCTGTGCCGGTGGTAGCCGGGTACGTACTGATTGTCTTTTTTTCCCAGTTTACTTCCTGGTACGGAGCGCTAAGTTTATTCGAGCAGCACGCATTCTTAGTACCGGTACCGTTCTTGGGACTTTGACCCTTAGCGGTTAAGATCGCAGCTTCATTTTCACAAACTGCGACATGAATATGCAATTGCTCGAGCCGCTCCCGTATCAATGGTCGTTGTGTGACTATTTCCAAAAGCACGACTCGGAACTGTGGAATTGGTTTGCCAAGCACCGATTGTCGGGAGAATTCGCCGAAAACGTTCGACTTGACGTGCTGAAAACAACCTATCGCTTGTCGCCGGAAAATCGACGCGACTTGTATTCGATTGCTCACCAAGCTGCCGCGGAGCTGTCCATAGGGTTGCCGTTGACCATCTATCAAGCACAGAATCCTCTGTCGCTGAATGCGGCTTTGGCTTAT
>JANNPR010001188.1:0-3503 GCA_031400345.1 Planctomycetota bacterium
ACCGGGACTTTTGAAAGAAATAAACTATGGATACCAGGCCCATCACTTCCGCGACGCTGGCGGGTTCGGTCATTGCGGTTCCTCCGCTGGCGCGAACCTCGAAGCTCAACTGGAATCATGCTGAGAATCGTCGCCTCATTCGGCACATGGAAGCAGGCGGAATCCGCACATTGCTGTATGGAGGGAATGCCGTGTTGGGCCACGTGGCATTCAGCGAGTATGCCGAACTGCTGACGATGCTGACAGAGTCGGTATCCGCCGAGACACTCGTTATTCCGTCGGTTGGTCCTGGGTTCGGCATGATGCTGGATCAAGCCAGGATTCTGCGAGACTACAACTTTCCGACGGCGATGATGCTGCCGACCCGCGACCCGACGACGCCCGCGGGAATCGACGCGGCCTTACGCCGCTTTGTTGATGAGTTCGGTCGCCCTGCTGTGTTGTACTTGAAGCAAGATGGGACCATCGAAATCGACACGATTCAACGCCTCATGAACGATGGAATCATCTCGTGGATCAAGTACGCCATCGTTCGCGACAACCCTTTCGAGGATCCTTTCTTGCGAAGATTGATCGACGCAGTCGGGACCTCGTTGATCGTGAGTGGAATGGGTGAGCAACCGGCGATTACCCATCTCCGCGATTTCGGCCTGCGCGGTTTTACGGCGGGTTGTGTGTGCGTCGCGCCACAATTATCAACTGACTTGCTGCGGGCCGTTCAAACGAAAGATTTTTCCACCGCAGAGACCATTCGAACTCGGTTTCGACCGCTCGAGATGCTACGCGACTCGATCAGCCCGGTTCGGGTCCTGCATGAAGCCGTGCAACTGGCCGGAATTGCCGACACGGGTCCTATCACGCCGCCGTTATCACCGATTGACGCGAGCGACCGAGTAGCGGTCGAACGGGCGGCGAAGCAGTTGATGCGGTCTCACCCTAGCGCACCATTTGATTCCGATTCGGGAAGGAACACTGATCCTCGCTGATCTTCACTTATGGAAATCACAGAAGAAAAGGGTCGAGCATTTTTCGTCCATTTTCCATCGACGAACTTTTTTTCTGCAATTTAAAATGATGAAGTACGTGGGACGCACGTTTGCTTCTGAAAAAGATGACAATACGAACAAACTTCTTTTCGGGACGAATCGTCACGTATCACCATCATTTCGATTAGCGAAGATTAGTGTTCCGATCTTTTTCTAATTTATGAGGAGCGATTTGTGCTAATCGGATATGTGAGCGATGAACGCTATGTGGCTTTGGCCGGTGTGTTGCTTGAATTCCAACGGGAAGGTCAAACCGTCGCCATCGTGCGCTCGACGCCGCGCGGGGCGGTTGAGGCGGACCTGCCGTCTGGCGATTATTACGTGACTCTCGTCAAGGACGGCTTTGGCTCCAAAAGCGTTCACATGATAGCCAACCCGAAAGTACCGTATGACTTTCGCCTGCTCTCAGACTGCATCCTGGGCTACGTCTGGCCTCGAGAAGTCAAAACCGGCGAACGGTCTGAGTTTCGCGTGCATTCACCGGAACCTTATCGACTCAGCTTATGGCGGTATGGTTGGAAGCGTGAGATGGTGAAGCTGCTGGGATGGTTTGACGAACATGGTCCGCGAGCCGTCATGCAGATTACTCCCGATGGCGACTACACTCAGACCGGCGTCCAATGGAACAAGTTCGGTTACGGCAGTGCTCATCACACTCAATTCGTGACGGGTCCCGAACGCTCGGGGCTCTATTACTTGCATGCCAAGGGGGAGAAAACCGGGGAGTTCTTTTCATTCCCGTGGGTCGTGGCTCCCGCGAATCCGATGGCTCCGATTGCCATCCTCGCTTCCACCAACACCTGGCTGGCTTATAACAATTTCGGCGGACGCAGTAACTATATCAACGCCGACCGCTTGCCCTTCACGCCGACCGTAAATGCGCGTCAAGATTTGATCCGCTATAACAAGGCCGGATCGTTCAATGTCTGGGGCTTTCAGGATGAAGAGTACCAGCCGCTATCGTTCGAACGCCCCGAGCCAGGAAATGTTGTTCGCGAAAATGAAGAAGTCACCGATCCCATCGCAGGACGGTTGCCATGCGGGATGGCGCCGGCAGAATGGCGACTGCTGGGTTGGATGGAGCGTGAAGGCTTTGACTACGACTATTACTCGGAATGGCAGTTGCATAACGGCGAATTGGATCTGGATGCTTATCAGATCTTAGTCATCAGCATTCATCCCGAATATTGGTCGCGGCAGATGTATCAGCGGGTGAAAGACTGGGTCCATCTACGCGGTGGAAAGCTGATATACCTGGGCGGAAATGGACTCAACTGCGAGGTCGAATTTTTAGACCGAGATCGCCTGCGGTTCAAGACGTATCTCGCCCCGAGTACCGGCGGGGCGTTGGGTATGCCCGATCCCAACAACCCGGACGTGTATCTGGAAAGCCGTATGCACCGCACGCTGGAATCCGAAGCGAACCTGTTGGGTGTGGTCTGCACAGAAACCGGAATCATGACTGCGGCTCCTTACAAAGTAGTTAATGAAGAGCACTGGATCTTCGCCGGCACGGGCTTGCATAATGGCGACCTGTTTGGCGAAAAGAGTCTGCAGGAGCGTATCAACGGGGGTGCCTCGGGGCATGAGACCGACAAGATGAGTCCGCATTCGCCGACGGGGACGGTGCTGCTGGCGAAAGGGATTAACCAAGACGACGGCGGTGCGGAGATCGTCTATTACGAAACGCCTAGTCGCGGATCCGTCTTCTCGGTCGGCTCAATCACCTACGTCCCTTGCCTGCTGGTGGATGACGCCATCTCTCGCATCACGTCGAACGTGATCACTCGGATGCTGGGGGGGACAAAGCGGTTGAAAGGTCCACTGTGAAGATCACTGCGATTGAAACGCTGCCCGTGCGGATCGGCGTCGACCGTCGTGTCGGGCAGGTACAAGACACGAAGGGGTTTCGTTTCGCTTCGCATCTGATCGTTGTCCTGATCCAGACGGATGCCGGCATCGAAGGAATTGGCGAGGTCAATGGTTCTCCCGATTGGAGCGGAGAGACGTACCTCGGTGCGAAGGCCATCATCGATCAGCACTTGGCCCCCAAGCTGATCGGCGAGGATCCGCGTCGAATTCGCCATTGTATGGAAAAACTCGGCAAGACGTTTGCCAACCCGTTTGCCAAGGCGGGGTTGGAGATGGCCCTGTTCGACGTTCTGGGCAAATCACTCAACACGCCGCTGTATCAGTTGCTCGGCGGCGCGGTCCGGTCGCTCGCACTGCCACTGCGTTTTCCAATCATGCCAGTGAATCCGTCGGAGTCGGCCGACGTGGCTGCGCGGGTCGTCGCCGAGGGATTCCAGACCGTTAAGCTTAAAGTCGGCCATGATCCACTGGACTATGACCTGGAGCGCGTGCGGCGCGTGCGTGAGGTCATCGGGCCGCATGTGCGACTGACGGTCGACGCCAATGGAGGCTGGTCGGTGAACGAAGCCATTCGGGCGTCGCTGC
>JANNPR010001214.1:0-6044 GCA_031400345.1 Planctomycetota bacterium
CACTGGCTTGCCGCCGAATGAGCTCAATTGGCTATCGCCGTCAACTCCGGCGGCTGACAGTGGCACACTTTTGACTTTTCACTTTTCATTTTGCATTTTGCATTTTGCATTTTGCTTAACTCTCAGGTCTCGATTTCGCAAGCATCATCACCGAAACCTGTTCGCCGGCTTGCAGCATGCAATCGCCCGGCTGAAACATCACTAACCCGTTGGCATCAACTAGTGTCCGCAAATCCGCGGAGCCCTGCCAATTGAGCAAGCGAACTTGCGGTACGCTCGATCCAAATTCGACGCGTGCCGGGAAATAGGTTGGCCGATCGCCTCGGTGCTGAAACATCGAGGTCAACTCGGCGCGAATCGTTGGCAGTCCGCTTGGCGGACCTCCCGCCAGTTGTCGTAGCGCAGGTCGTACGAACAATTCAAAACACACCAGGCTGCTGACAGGATTGCCCGGCAAACCAAACACTAAAGTGCGTTGATCCTGGACCTCGCGTACTCCGAACCACATCGGCTTTCCCGGTTTAAGATGAACCTTGTGGTATATCGTGCGGACGCCTAGCGACGACAGAACTTGTGGAACCAAATCCAGAACGCCAGCGGAAACGCCACCGGAAAGCACCAACACTTCATGGCTGAAACCGTTTTCGATTTTCTGTTTAAGATCGGCTTCCGTGTCTCGAGCGATTCCCAAATTCACTGCCAGTCCGCCAGCGCTGGTAGCAAGGGCGGAAAGCATGGGACCGTTGCTGTTTCGCAATTGTCCAATCCGCGGCATGTGTTCGACGTCTACCAATTCGTTACCTGTTGACACAACCGCGACGCTCGGACGCGGAATAACTCGGACGTCCGTGCGACCGACTTCAGCCAGCAATCCCAATTCAATTGCCCGCAGAAAGTGACCTCGACATAGGATCGTCTGGCCGCTGCGCATCGACGCGCCTTGGCGCATGATGTTCTGGCCCTCGGAAACATGGTTCGCTTTCACGCGGATCGTCGCTTCTCGCTCGAAAGAGCTCGGCAGGGCGTGCGGGGCACTTCCACGCCTTTCGTCACTCGTTACTCTCGCGTCGTCAGGGCGTGCCACGCGGATTCGCTCCGTATGCTCAACCATCACGACCATGGTCGCGCACCGGGGTATCGGCGCGCCGGTCATGATTTGGGTTGCCGTTCCGGACTCGATCGCTTGGGAAGGCGTCGTTCCCGCCATCACTTGTTCCAAGACTCGAAAGTCAGTGATACCCCGCATCAAGTCTTCAGCTAACAGCGCATAGCCATCGACGAGCGACTTATCGGCGGAGGGCGAATCGCTATCCGCGGTAATATCTTCCGCGAGTATCAACCCGAGTCCTTCCGCGGACCGAGTCTCCCGAGCCGGCAGGGCCTTGGCTTCCGCTAATACTTTCTCTAAGGCTTGCTCGACAGAGACCATCGTCAGCGTTACTCATTTCGTTCAAGTAGAGAGACCGGCAAATCGTTCAGTCGCGATCGGTCACCCACTTTAACCGCAGCGGCAAACTCGTCCAATACAATCCGCAGTTGCGCAATTTCCGAGCGGCAACGGCTGGCGACTTCGTTCAGCTCCCAGCGATCGTCCGGCTTGGCGAACAACTCGATTCGGTCGTCATCGTCGATGCGCATCATCCAGGCAGGCGTTCGGATCATGCGACGGCCCTGAGCAATTCCCACGACGCAATTCTGAGCAGATCGTCCTTGCAGATCAACTCGCGATAGAATGTCCGTCCCCCAACAGGGATGAACGGGATTCGGCAACGACAAACAATTTCCCAAGGTGGCGTTGATGTCGGCCGGTTGACAGAGCTGCGGGGTGCGGCGTGCTGCCATTCTCATTTTTGGCAGACGCAACAAGCATGGAATGTGATAGTGCTCGGTCCACAATGGATCGCCAGCTCCGCCAACAATTCCGTGTTCACCGAGCGGATAGCCTCGCGGAGAGCTAACAAGAAACAGCGTTTCGTCAGCGAACGGTTGGGCCTTGAATTCGTCGAGCAACAATCCTAGACAAGTATCCAACACCGTTACTTGCGCGGCATATGCCTGCTGAAAACCAAGCAACTCGTCGGGGTCGGTATCACCTACTAATTCGCGGTTCGGCGGAATAACAAATTTGGGAGGAGGAGGATCTTCATCATCGGCAAAGTGCTCACGAAATTCGTATGGCGCGTCCCAAGGTCCGGCCATTGCTCGAGCATGGATCCACAATATGAATGGTTCGCGACACGAAGAAAGCGATTCGATGGCGGCGGAAAAAAGACGTGCGAGCTGTGTTTCCGTAACATCGTTGGCCGAAACATCCGATTCAATCAAGGAAAGGTCAATCACTTCATCAACATCGATGGTATCTGCATGATTAGCTACCTCGGGCTCGTCGGTTAACAGGCGTGTACTCAAACCGGCTTCCTTCGCGCGCTGAAACACCGAGCGATGCGCGTTAGGCAATTCCAACATCAGCGGATGAAAACCTTGGAGGTAAGAGCGATAGACTGACGACAGGCCAGGAGCATCGGCGGTCATGAATTCGATCAGTAATGACTCGGCGGCCAGCCGGTTGAAAGCGGGTGTTTCGAGCCACGCGTTTCCGTATGGTCCTAAGAACGCGGCCCCTAGCCGATCGGTGATGAGTACTATCGCGTTTTGCATTAATGACTTTCGTTGTTTTTCAGTCGGGGCGTGGTGAACCCGCGCGCACGCCCGTGTGCCCTTTAACTACGGCACACGGCCATTGTAAAGCACACCACGCCCTTCGACGGTCGTTCCTCGCTTCTCAGGGACGTGCCACCCATTTCACCCCGCTACTCCGCGATCAATTGTTCGAATGCGGCTGCCGCGCGATGGAACTGCGCGTCGACTTCGACTAGCTGTGCATCGATTCCGTGAAGTTGACTCGTTCTCGCCTGCTGTTCGATCTGTGAAGCGAGCGCTGCCAAATGTGTGGCACCAAGTCCGCTCGCCGCTCCGACCAGTTTATGCGCGGCTCCTCGTAGGCCATCCAAGTTGGGCTCGGTGGCGGCTTGTTTCAGTTTGGCCAAGAGAGGTGCTCCTTCTTCACGGAATAAGTCCACTAGTTCCTGAAGAAACGCTGCCGAACCCTGCTCTTTCATCTGGCGGAACTCGGAAGCAATTGCCGGGTCCAATACGGCTTGATCGTTCGAATCGATGGGACTACGTCGGGCGGTCCGAGCTACCGCAGAGGAAGATGAAAAGTCACGGCCACTAGCCACATCCCGTGGTTCCCCGAGTCTTGCTGAAGAAGCCGTCTCCACAGGAATACTGAGGGTAACTCGCGGTTCCACGGCGGACGACGCAGACGTTTGGCGCTCAGTTGCACAGCGAACGAGTGCCGCTTGCAGCTCTTTGGGTTGCACCGGTTTAGCCAAATAATCGTCCATTCCAGCTTGCTTGCAATCCTCCCGATCGTCTCGCATTGCGTTCGCGGTTAGAGCGACAATCCAGGGGCGACCATGCTCTGGAGGATTGGCAATAATTTGCCGCGTCGCATCCAACCCGTCTAGCTCAGGCATCTGCACGTCCATAAGTACCAGGTCGTACGGTTGACGTCGGACAGCCTCGAGTACTTCCAGGCCATTTCCCGACAAGTCTGTGCGATAACCCATACGACCGAGCATCAACTGCATCATCTTCTGATTGACGGCTACGTCTTCCGCCAGCAAAATCCGCAACGGATATTTTTCAGCCAAGGTGGTGTCGAATTGTTTGCCAGCCGATTCGTTGCGGACCAACACCGGTTGTTTACTCAATACTCGCAATAGCGCGTGATAAACCTGCGACGGCCGCAGGGGTTTCTGAATGAATGCAGCGAACAGCGCCTCGTGATATGTGGGTTCGCGTCGGTTCAACGAGGTACAGGCAATCAGCGGCAGCGACTGTTCTGATCGGTAGCGCCGTATTTCAATAGCCAGTGTTACCCCATCCATAACAGGCATCTGAATATCCACTAAGGCGACGTCGAACGGTTCGTCGGCGCGAATCCATTCTAAAGCCTCCAGCGGTGAGGCGGATTCGCGGGGAACCATTCCCCACGATTCGGTTCGTAACCGCAAGATTCGACGATTCGTGGAATTGTCGTCCACGATCAGTACTCGCTTATCGTTCAACCAGGGCTGGTCCGCCGAGTCAAACTCTGGCAACGGCCGAGGCGACGCGGGCGCGACAATCGAAAAATGGAACGTCGTTCCTTGGCCGACTTCGCTTTCGACCCACATTCCCCCGGCCATCGCCTCCGCGAATCGTTTACTGATCACCAAACCGAGTCCGGTTCCGCCATAACGTCGAGTGGTTGAGGATTCAACCTGACTGAACGATTGAAAAAGGCGGTCCATTCTGTCGGGTGGAATTCCAATGCCTGTATCTCGAATGGAAAAGTCGATCTGGTATTTTGGCGACTGGAGTGCATCGGGAATCTGCGGAGCGTCTTGACCGTCGACCAACAGGGGTTGTACTACCGCTAGGGCGTGCTGCTCCGGATCGGTCGGAATCAATGCTGCGGATACAGAATCCGGCGACGCAACCTGATGCGCGGTAATGCTCAGCACCACCTCCCCGTGGTCCGTAAATTTCACCGCGTTGCTCAACAGATTTAGCAGGATTTGACGCAATCGAGTCACATCGCTGACGATGGTGAGCGGCGTCTGAGGATCCATCAAATACGCCAAATCGAGACCTTTTTCCGCGGCCTTGCCGGCTAACAGCTCCATAGCCCCTTCGACACACTCCCGCAGGTCGAAAGGCTCAAATTCCAGATCCAATCGCCCTGCTTCAATCTTGGAAAAGTCGAGAATATCGTTAATGATCGCCAATAAAGATTCGGCGCTGTGGCGGACGGTTTGTGCGAAGTCGCGCTGTTCAGCCGTAAGTTCGGTATCCAACAAAAGGCCCGTCATACCGATCACCGCGTTCATGGGCGTACGAATTTCATGGCTCATGTTGGCTAGGAAAACGCTTTTGGCCTGATTGGCTTTTTCGGCTATCGCTTTGGCTTGACGGAGTTCCACTTCGGCCTGTTTTCGTTCCGTGATATCCTGAAGGATTCCTTCATAGCAAACTAGGTTGACCGACTCGTCATACACTGCGCGAGCACTCTCTGAAATCCAGATTGCGTGTCCATCTCGGCGGTAAATTTGAATCTCGTAATCTTTGACAAACCCCGAAGTACGCATCCGGGCGACGAACTCGTCGCGCTGCTCAGGTCGCACGTAGACTTGGCTACGGATGTCGGCAATCTCAGCGAGCAGTTGTTCCGTCGAGTCATAGCCGTAAATCCGAGCGAGTGCCGGGTTCACGCTTAGGAAGCGTCCATCGGGCGAAGTCTGGAAAATACCCTCAGCCGCATTCTGGAAGATGCCGCGATATTTCGCCTCGGCCACTCTCAATGCTGCTTCGGCCGATCGAGCTCGTTCGCTTTCATCGCGTGCCTGAGACCACTCGTCTCGCAACCGACGCGCTACTTGATTGAACGACGAGCCAACCTCACCCAATTCATCGCGAGTCGAAAGGCTTTTGACTTCCTCGAAGTCGCCTTGAACCATTCGACGCGACGCCTGGGCCAGCTTCCGCACCGTATCCATCACGGCCGCATAGAATCCGACCCACAGATATCCGACAAGCACCAGCGCCGCGACAACTAACAGTTCCATGCTGTGCTTGCGATGCGATAAACGTCCGATCCGGGCAATCAATAGCTGGTCCAGCTCGTCCGTGGCACGAGCCCATAAATCATCCGCAGCGTCCAAGCACCGTGCGGTGAGCCGATCGTATTCCTCGGCTGAAATCGGCGGCGCATCCGGCCGCGCGAAATTCCGCGTCTGGACCACTAGATACTCCGTAGCGTCTGCAAACTCCTGCGTATGAGACTCCAGTCGTGCCTCAAGACGTCCCGAAGTCTCGTTGTTGCACGCAATTTGCAAACCCTTTAGCAGCGCTCGCCGATTGGAATCGAACTGCTTCGCAAGTCGATCGAATTCCGTCCGCTCGAGCAGAGATATGTCGGACCCAGCAGCGAAAATTTT
>JANNPR010001218.1:0-8092 GCA_031400345.1 Planctomycetota bacterium
GGTGTTGATGAGCGAGATGGGAAGAACGCCAAAGATTAATGGAAATGCTGGCCGAGACCACTGGACGTTTTGTTACTCGGTGGTGTTTTTTGGGGCTGGCATTCGCGGCGGCACCGTTTACGGTTCGTCGGATGCGCAGGCTGCCTACGTCAAGGAACATCCGGTTAGCACGGCTGACATCTGCTCCACCGTCTACCATTGCTTAGGAATCGATCCGCATACCACGGTTCCCGATCGCCAGGGTCGCCCGGTCAGTATTTTCCATGGCGGCCAACCGATCAGCGATATCCTGCTGTAATTCCCGTCCGCTGTCATGAGTACCACTGTCATGAGTGCCACTTCTGCTTGAAACGCAACGTGGTCTCGATTGGAGAACAGGTTAATCGGCGTTTCAAGCAGTGTTGATGCGGGACGGAGACTGTGGCAATGCGGGCCTGTTGACGGATCCACGCGATTTATTCTTCACACTGCTCGGAATCGCTTACTCCAGTTGATTTGCCTTGTTTTACCCCGCGAGTGGCCAAACGCCGCCGTACGTCAACTGGTTCGCGGTCTTGCGGGCGGCCCCCGACTCAGAAATTCGTTGACGCTGGGGCATTCATTGTTCAGAATGGGAAACCCGCCTGCCGTACGTATCGCCCACCTCCTAGCGAACCATCCATGATGCGAATTCGAACCCTATCCGTTTCCCTTAGTATTGCTTTGCTGACACATACCCTCTGTGCCCAGCCGACGGTGTCGTCGGTCGTTCCCGGCGCCGCCCAGCCTGGTAAGACGATTGACTTGACGCTTTCAGGCGCGAAACTGGACGATCCTCTGCATGTTTGGACCAGTTTTCCCGCGAAAATTGAAGTTGTACCTGGCGAAGCAAACAAGAAGGACCTAACTACACGGATCTGCAAAGTGACATTGGACGCGTCTGCCCCGGTAGGCATCGGCGGGCTAATAGTGGGAACTGCCACTGGTGCCAGCGATGTCTACTTTTTCATGGTCGACGATCTCGACAGCTTGGCTGACAACGGCAACAACCATTCGACGCCCATGGCCCAGTCCGTCGCCCTTCCCATCGCCATTGACGGGGCCTCGGACGGGTCAAAGTTTGACTATTACAAGTTTTCCGCCAAAGCTGGCCAGCGGCTTTCAGCGGAAGTCGTGGCCGCTCGCATGGGGTCGCCTTTTGACGCCGTGCTGCGTTTGCTGGACGCCACTGGCCGTGAGCTGTTGCTAGTGGATGATGACGGAAGCTACGGTGCCGATTGTCGCTTCAGCATTGTTGCTCCCGCGGATGGCGAGTACGTCGTTGAGTTGCGCGACAATAAATACGGTGGGGGACGCTATCGACTGCGGTTGGGCGATTTTCCGTTGGTGAGTGTGCCCTATCCTTTAGGCGCCAGATTCGGTTCCATGGCCCGAGTTGGTTTCACCGGACCGGCTTCCGAAGGTGCTGCCCCCTTATTCGTGAAGGTTCCCGAGCAAGTTCCTAGCGGTCAAGTGCTTGTCAATGCCCGATTCCCGGGTGGTAAAACAGCCGCGATGGCGACTTTGACCGTCAGCTCGCTGTCCGAACTTTTGGAAACGGAACCCAACAGTGCAGCAGCGACCGCCACACAAGTAACGATTCCCTGTGCCGTCAACGGTGGGATGCAAATAGCCAAAGATCAAGATTTCTTTCAGTTCGCTGGTACCAAAGGGCAAGCTGTCGTGTTTCGTGCAAAATCACGTAGCCTGGGGTCCCCAAGTTTAATGACCATGCGTCTCCTGAATGCGGAAGGAGGCCAATTGGCCGAAACCGCAGTCAACGACTCGGATGAATTCACCCTAGCGTACACATTTCCTGCCGATGGGATGTACTGCTTGCTGGTTGAAGATTTACTGCATCGCGGAGGTCCCGAGCACGGTTATCGGGTCGAGATTGCGATTAATGAAGGGTTTTCACTGTCTCTGAAAAATGACCCCAAAACTCTCCTCAAATTCTCAACGCCAGTCGGTAACGGTGCGTTCGCAGTCGACGTCCAAGTTGCTCGCAGTGGGTACGACGGACCAATTAGTTTATCGTTGGAAGGG
Organism: Planctomycetota bacterium; assembly: GCA_031400345.1. GTDB lineage: Bacteria > Planctomycetota > Planctomycetia > Pirellulales > Pirellulaceae > JANNPR01. Next base: position 2,065 of record JANNPR010001218.1, read on the forward strand.
GCCAGCACTGGCTTCCGTCTCTTCAATTCGGAAATACCGGCCAAGGCGGCAGCCCACAGATTCATTGTGGCGGTACCCGCCAATCCGCAGTTCAAGCCTGGTGATCTTGAAATTTTACGGGTTATCGGCAAACCCGTTACCAGCGAACGATCGGACGCGAGCGTGGTGTCGACGAATGCCCTCTTGAAAACGCGAATCCCGATCGTAGCGTATCCACCTTCTTGGTTCGACGGATTGTTATCGTTAGCGGTCGCCCCAGAATTGCCAGTGTTCTTCCAAGCGAATCCCGCTCAGGAAACGTTGTTTTTTCCCAAGACGTTGGGTCAGGCGCAACTTGTGGTCAACCTCGAGCGTAAGAATGCTGAGTTCAAGGATCCCATTACTGTCATGATCGAAGGGTTGCCGGCTGGTACCACCTACGCTGTCAAGCCGGACAAGGATCAATATCAGGTCACTATCACTGGTCCAAAGGATTTGGCCGAATCACGCCACACCGTGCGGTTGGTGTCTTATGGCGAATTCAAGGGCCAAGGTCAAATTGCCGTCCGCGAGCTCCCCCTGGAAATCGTGGTGCCGCTTGCAGCCACGGCCACACCGGCTGGACCCATCGTGGCCGGTCAAAAGCAAAAAGTCAAAATCGTCGTTGTTCGTAAGGGTGCCGACCGACAGCCAATTGTGCTCAAATGGAAAAAATTGCCACCAGGCGTGACCGGTGACGCTCAGATCATGTTGACTGCGGAACAGAACGACGTCGAAGTGGAACTGACGGCAGCTGCGGACGCTGCCGCGATCAGCTACCCGGAATTGACGTTAGAGGTCGCTACAAAATATGCGGCGCAAGATCTCGTGGTCGACAGTGCCGTCGCAACACTTGAAGTCAAACGTCCCTGATCAGTTTATTGCACACGACAATTGTCGTGAGTATTCGCGTCAATTGGGAGGACTGGAAATGCAACAATGTTCATTCGCGTTCAAGCTTACTGTTCAAGTCGCAATAGCTACTTGGGCGGCAGTCATTGGACTAACGGTTCATTCGCGGGCTGAGGATGCCTCGAAACTGGAACCGATTCAGATCGGTCAGCCTCAGGCGATCGAGCTCTTTCCCGCTACGTTTAAGTTGGCCGGGGTTCGCGAGCGAGTTCACTTTTTAGTGACCGCGAAGTACGCTGACGGCAGCATGCAGGACGTCACGCGAGTGGCGCAATTCGCTTCTAGTGATCCAGCTACGCTAAGTGTGGAATCTGGCTTGGCGGTACCGCATCGAGATGGAACCGTCGAGGTGCTAGTGACGGTAGGTGATAAGCAAACAAAAGGTACGATCGAAGTTTCTCGACACGGACAGCCGCAACCCATTTCATTTCTATATGACATGTCGCCGGCTCTTTCGAAGCAAGGCTGCAATTCCGGAGCCTGCCACGGTTCTCCAAGTGGAAAAGGTGGCTTCCGCCTGTCTCTTCGGGCATTCGATCCGCAACTCGACAAATTGACGCTGATCCATGAAGACCTGGGGCGTCGTACGAACCCGATGCAACCCGATCAGAGCTTGTTGATACTCAAACCGCTCATGAAGGTACCCCATGGCGGCGGTCTGAAGATGCGTAAAACCGATCCCGCTTATGCGGTATTCCGAGATTGGATTGCGGAAGGTTGCCGTCTCGATCCGACCGAAGCGCCCAAATGTGTGCGCATCGAAGTCAATCCGCCGACGGGTCGATTGCTGAAGCGGCCGGCCCATACCCAGCAGTTAACAGTGTCGGCCCATTTCAGTGACGGCTCCATCCGCGATATCACAGAGATGGCCGTGTTCACCAGTTCCGATGAAGAAGTTGCATCCGTTTCGACTACCGGGTTTGTTACCGGAAAGGACCGCGGTGAAGCAGCGATCATCGTTCGCTACGCTGAGTTTATCGAGTCCTGCTTCCTCACATTTGTTCGGGATGTGCCTGGTTTCGTATGGAATAATCCGGCAACACACAATTACATCGATGAACTCGTCCATGCCAAACTGAAACAACTGCAGTTCCTTCCCTCAGATGCTTGTTCCGACGAAGAGTTCGTTCGCAGAGTCTATTTGGATGTGATCGGCCTTGGGCCGACCATCGAAGAGACGACGGCGTTCTTAGCGGACAAAGCCACAGACAAGCGCGTTAAGCTGATTGACGCTTTACTGGAACGTCCGGAGTACCCCAAGTTCTGGACTCTCAAATGGGGTGACTTGCTGCGATTAACATCCAAAGGGGTCGGTGGCGATGGCGTGTATAAGTTCCATCGTTGGGTCGAACGAGCCGTTGCTTCCAATATGCCCTACGACCAGTTTGCTCGAGAATTGCTCAGTTCGTCTGGCAGCACACTAGAAAATGCCCCTGCCAACTTCTATCGCACGACAGCCGATTTCAATGACTGTGTGGAAACCGTTTCGCAATTGTTTTTAGGAGCACGACTGCAGTGTGCGAAGTGCCACAATCATCCTTTTGAACGTTGGACTCAGGACAACTATTACGGAATGGCGGCGTTCTTTAACCGAGTGCAAAAGAAAAAAACAGCGCGTTCCGACGAGGTATTCGTCTGGGTTGCGCGTACTGGCGAAGTCACCCAACCGCGTACCGGTAAACAAATGAAGCCTTGGGCTCCCGGTGCCGGTGACTTGGCGAATGTTTCTGAAGAGGATCGACGCATTGCCTTCGCGGATTGGCTGACGCGCCCCGACAATCCCTTTTTCGCTAAAATCGAAGTCAACCGTATTTGGAGCAACCTGCTCGGCCGAGGAATTGTCGATCCAATTGACGACTTCCGCGATTCAAATCCGCCGTCAAACGCAGCATTGCTGGAGGCATTGGCGAAAGACTTTGTGGCTCATAAGTTTGATCGCAAGCACGTCCTGCGCACCATTCTCAATAGCCGCACTTATCAAGCTAGTTATGTTCCCAACGATTTTAACAAGACCGATACCAAGTATTTCTCACACTACCAGCCACGGCTGTTGAGTGCCGAGCAGTTGTTAGATGCCATCTGCCAAACCACTGGGGTCCCGGAGCAGTTTGGCTCGCTACCAGCGGGGACCAAGGCCACGCAGTTACCCGCTCCGGATCTTATCAAGCACGAATTTCTGAAGATCTTCGGACAGCCTGAACGCCAAACGGTTTGTGCTTGCGAACGATCTAACGAATCAAACTTGAGTATGGCCATCCAGTTCTTTAACGGTCCGCTGATTTACGACAAATTGCGGCATGACGACAATCGGTTTCGTCAACTCGTGAAGGCCAGCAAGACCGATCCCGAGATCATCGCTCAGCTTTACCTCGCAGGCGTCAATCGACTTCCTACGGACAAGGAGTTGCAAGCCAGCCTAAATCATCTTGCCGCTAAGGATACTGAAAGCACGACCAAGACTGCGGAGATTAACGTTCAAGTTGCCGCACTCAATAAACAGATGGCGGATGTGCAGGCAGTGTTCGCGACAAAACTTCTGGATACCAAGCTGCAAACGGTTCCAGAAGTGCTTCGAGCAGACCTGAAAGCGGCGCTGGCGATCGCTGATGCCCAGCGTACTCCGGTACAAAAATACCTGATCGAGAAGCTCGGGGCGGCCGTCGCCGTCAAACCCGAAGAAATAACCACGGCATTGGACGACAATGCTAAGAAGGCAATCGCGGACGCACAAGCTAAACTTGCCGAGGTCGAAAAGGTACGAGTCGCTCTCGGCGCTCCGCGAATGATTGCCTTGGAAGATATTTGTTGGGCGTTGCTAAACACAAACGAGTTTTTGTTCCAGCACTAATGAAGAAGGACGAAATGGGAGGAGTTGCGAAAGATTGCGCGGGCAATCGTGTTCAGCACGGTATGCATAACGCAAAAAAGTCGCGATCCGCCCTCGGGATCTCATGAGAATTTGTAGCCTGTTAGGAATTGCTATTCTTTGCTTGGGCGCGTCGAATGCTGGCGCCCAGGACCCAGTGAGCTTTCGCAAAAATGTAGCGGCAGTGTTGCTCGACAATTGCGTGGCGTGCCACGGGCCCAAGAAAGCCGAAGGTAGTTTTCGCGTCGATAGTTTTGAACGTGTGATGTCGGAGGGGGATTCCGGACAACATGGCTTCGTCGCCAAAGACTTGGAAAACAGTGAAGTTTTTCGTCGCTTGGTCTCCACCGATCCCAACGAACGAATGCCTGCGGAAAGCGATCCGCTGGCAGCGGAAACGATTGCACTTATAAAGCGTTGGATCGAAGAAGGTGCCCAGTACGATGGGACCGACCCAAAGGCCGAACTGGTTACCATTATTCCTCCGCCAACTCATCCTGATCCGCCGGACGCCTATAAGCTTCCGGTACCCGTTACTTCATTGGCATTCGCTCCGGACGGCACACAATTGCTGGTAGCCGGCTACCATGAAATCACGGCCTGGAACCCGGTGGATGGCAAGTTGATCCGCCGCATCAAGAATGTCGGTCAACGTGTCTATGCACTCGCCGTAAGTCCCGATGGAAAGAGCATTGCTGCGGGATGTGGAGCCCCGGGACGATTGGGTGAAACGCGAGTATTCGATCTTGCCACTGGCAACTTGGTTACCGTGCTGGGTTCGACCGCCGATGTGGTGCTGGACATCGCTTACAGTCCACAGGGGGATCGACTGGCAGTTGGAGCAGCGGATGGCTTGATTCGCGTTTTCGAGGTGGCGACCGGCAAGGAACAATTTGTTATCTCCAGCCATTCAGACTGGGTCACCGCCATCGCGTGGAATTCAGACGGAACAAAGTTAGCCTCGGCCAGTCGGGACAAGACCTGTAAAGTCTTCGACGCCAAAAACGGCGAGCTCTTGATTACGTATTCGGCTCATGCCCAACCGGTGAAAGGTGTGGCCTTTCATCCTGATGGGGCAGAAGTTTACTCGGCTGGCAGCGACAACAAAATCCAACGCTGGAAGATTGCCGATGCGGCCAAGACCGCCGAAATTGCCTTTGGTGGCGAAGTCTACAAATTGCCACTTTCAGGTGAGTTTCTTTTTGCGACGTCGGCTGACAAAACGGTTCGTCAATTCAATGCCAAGACGCACCAACAGGTTCGATCCCATGCCGGTCATAAGGACTGGGCACTAAGTGTGGCCTATCACGCTGGGACCAAACGTATTGCTTCGGGGGGTTTTGACGGCGAAATCAAGATCTGGAACGCCGATGATGGCAATCCGATCGTTACGTTCATCGCAGCTCCAGGCGCGGCGCCGGCCCCGTAGCTGTGCGTCTAATTCAAGATCGAGGCACACTCCTTGTGCCACCCAAGGGTGGCACAAAAATCACAGCGTCTCCGTGCGCCGTTACGGCACACGGAGTGTGCCTACTACAACGCATCTGATCCACATTGATTGCATTCGGTAACACCCGAATCAGAATGGATCCTAACCGACGATGTGCCGGTGCTTGCTCTTCTATAGAAGTTTGCCATGCAGGTGAAATTCCGTTTGATTCGTGGTCACTGTGCAATCGGTTCCCAGGCGCGTCCAGGACAACCGATGTTCATCGGTCGGGATCCAGTTTGTCAGTTGCGTCCCGATTGTGCCGCAGTGGATTTGCGGCACTGTCGTATTGTGGTCGACGAAGTCCGAGCGATGGTTCAAGATTTGGATAGCCAGTCCGGTACTTATCTGAATGGAGAACGAATCACCTCGGAACGAATTCTGTTTTCTGGTGATCGGCTCACCGTAGGAGATGTCGAATTCATGGTGTTAACACTGGCGGAAACTGAATCGTCGGATCCAGTGCCGCCTCCCGTATTGGTGTCGACCGGGAAATTGGCCAAGTCCGTGGCTGGTGATCAAGTCTCGCTCTGGCTGGAACAAGCCGACGACGAGGCTCGACAGAAATCGAAGAATGACCCTAACGCGCGTCAGTTCCAGGCAAAGCTCAAGTCCACAGCGACTGTTCCTGGCGGCCGCCGGCTTCCCATTCCTTCGCCCCCTAAAGGCGAGCCCGGCAAGCTTCCGCAAGCTCCGCCACTTGTAGCAGCGACATCGGTGGAGGCCGCTCAGACGATGCTTAA